>NZ_KE148615.1:4359-18131 GCF_000410635.1 Comamonas sp. B-9 | reverse complement strand
ACCTGACCCAAGAGCCTTAAGCCTTGAACCCCCTTCGCCGCGATCAGCGAAGCCTTGTATTGTAGCACAGCTTTTTGAACTGTTTGACAAAGTTTTTGGCGTTTCCGCCAGACCCCTTGTCAGCACCTCAAAAAAACAAACCTTGCGAACCGCCCTCTTTCGAGTCTGGCAGCTTTGCAAGGCATCGTGCTGTCGATAGACGCTATTGTATAGGCGTTTACCGACAGCTTTTCATGAAATTGCAATTTTTTTCAACTGCAGCGGCCGATCAGACCTTCCACTTCTCCAGCAGCTTCTCTGGACGCAGGCTGTCGTAGCCCTCGAACGGCTGGTGGATCCAGGGGTTGGTCGCCAGGAACTCCACCGAGTAATCGGGCGTGAAGGTGGAAACACCCTTGGTCCAGATCACCGCACTGCGCAGCTCCGTGATGGGCGCGTAGTTGTTCTTGAGCATGTTGATCACGGCATTGAGCGTGTGACCCGAGTCCGCCAGGTCATCGACCAACAGCACGCGGCCAGCGATCTCACCCTTGGGGGTGGTGATGAAGCGCGCGATATCCAGGTGACCCTGCTGCGTACCGGCCTCGGCGCGGTAGGAGCTGGTCGACATGATGGCCAGGGGCTTGTCAAAAATACGGCTCAGGATGTCGCCAGGACGCATCCCGCCGCGAGCCAGACACAAGATGGTGTCGAACTCCCAGCCCGATTGGTGAATCTTGATGGCCAGTTTTTCAATCAGGCCATGGTACTCGTCGTAGCTGACATACAAGTGCTTGCCGTCTTCAGTAAGCATGGGTTTCCTCAATCAAAAGTAGCAACCAGGGCTTAAGCCTGGTAGGGGTTGTGCATCAGGATCGTATGGTCGCGATCCGGGCTGGTCGAGACAACGGCGATGGGCACACCGGTGACTTCGGCAATACGGTCCAGGTAACGGCGCGCATTGACGGGCAGCTTGTCGTATTCGGTCACACCCACGGTGGTGTCGGTCCAACCGGGGATTGCTTCGTAGATGGGCTTGCAACGCTCGATGTCGTCTGCGCCCAGTGGCAGCAGGTCGATGCGCTCGCCATCGAGCTCATAGCCCACGCACAGCTGCAGCTCTTCGATGCCGTCGAGCACATCCAGCTTGGTGATGCACAGACCGGACAGGCCGTTGATCTGGGCCGAGCGCTTGAGCAAGGCCGCATCAAACCAGCCGCAGCGGCGATAGCGACCGGTGGTGACGCCCTTCTCTGCGCCCACGGTGCTCATCACCCAGCCTGGCGTGCCTTCCTTTTGCCATTCCAGCTCGGTCGGGAAGGGACCACCACCGACGCGGGTGCAGTATGCCTTGGTAATACCCAGCACATAGTGCAGCAGGCCTGGGCCCACGCCCGCACCGGCAGCCGCATTGCCAGCCACGCAGTTGGACGAGGTCACATAGGGGTAGGTGCCGTGGTCCACATCCAGCAGCGAGCCTTGCGCGCCTTCAAACAGCAGGTTGCCGCCTTCGGCATGCACCTGGTTCAGCTCGGACGAGACATCGGCAATCATCGGCTTGATCAGCTCGGCGTGTTGCATGGCTTCGTTGTAGACGGCGTCGAACTGGATCTCGCCATTCTTCATGTAGGGAGCCAGTTGCGGGCCGAAGTCGAACTTCTGCGAACCGAGCACGCTCACCAGGATGTGGTTGTGCAGGCTCAGCAGCTCGCGCAGCTTGGTGGCAAAACGCTCGGGGTGCTTGAGGTCTTGCACGCGCAGTGCACGGCGGGCAATCTTGTCTTCATAGGCAGGGCCGATGCCCTTGCCGGTGGTGCCGATCTTTTGCACACCACCCTGCTCACGAGCCGCTTCACGGGCCAGATCCAGCGCCTGGTGGAAAGGCAGGATCAGCGGGCAGGCTTCAGACACGCGCAGGCGATCACGCACCTGAACGCCGGCCTTCTCCAGGCCTTCGATTTCTTCAAACAGCTTACCCACGGACAGCACCACACCATTGCCGATGTAGCACTTGACGCCGGGGCGCATGATGCCGCTGGGGATCAGATGCAGTGCCGTCTTCACGCCATTGATGACCAAGGTGTGGCCGGCATTGTGACCACCCTGGAAGCGCACCACACCTTGTGCGCTCTCCGTCAGCCAATCGACCAACTTACCCTTGCCTTCGTCACCCCATTGAGTGCCAACCACAACAACGTTGCGACCTTTGGAGATAGCCATGTCTTTTCCCATCCAAGAACAAAATACGGTTAAATGCTGCGCACGATCCACTGGCCATCGACTTCGGCCAGTTCGCGGTCACAATTGAATTCGTCGACTTCATCGTCATGCCCAGGCAAGGCGCAGACCACGGTTTCACCGGTCTGGCGCAGGCGGGCGATGACCTCGCGCATATCGTGGCGGTCCACCCAGGGCGCGCGAATGGCAGCCTTGAGGGGACGCGGCTCGACCACCGGCACCAGCTGCTTGATATCCAGACTGAAACCAACGGCAGGACGGCTGCGGCCAAAAGCGGCACCCACCTCGTCGTAGCGGCCGCCACGTACCAGCGCATCGGTCACGCCTTGCGCATAGATCGCAAAGCGCATGCCGCTGTAGTAGGAGTAGCCGCGCAGATCGGCCAGGTCAAACGTCACAGCCGGGCTGTCGATGCGGCTGGCCAGTTGGCGCAGGTCCGCCAGAATCGGTGCCACACCCGGGATGGCTGCCAGGGCCTTTTCAGCCTCGGCCAGCACCTCCACATCGCCATACAGGTTGAGCAAGGCACGCAGCCCATCGCGCTGGGCCTGCGGAAAATCACGGGTCAGCGCAGCGAGCTCGGAGGCATCCTTGACCGCCAGCGCCGCATGCACGCGGCGAAGGGTGGGCAGATCCACCAGCAAGCCCGCCAGCAGGCGCTGAACGATGCGCACATCGGCCAGGTCCACCGAGAAATCATGCAGCTGGGCCACGCGCAGCGACGCGGTCGCCAGCGCGATCACCTCCACATCCGCCTCTACCCCGGCATGGCCGTAGATTTCAGCGCCAAACTGCAAGGGCTCGCGGGTCGCATGGGGGCGATCGGGCTTGGCATGCAGCACCGGCCCGCAGTAGCACAGACGCGTCACACCCTTGCGGTTGAGCAAATGGGCATCGATGCGAGCAACTTGTTGGGTGGTGTCAGGGCGGATGCCCAGGGTCCGGCCGGAGAGCTGGTCCACCAGCTTGAAGGTCAGCAGGTCCAGCGCTTCACCGGAGCCGGAGAGCAGCGAGTCCAGATGCTCCAGCAGCGGGGGCATCACCAGTTCGTAGCCGTAAGCACAAGCCGTGTCGAGCAGGCCACGCCGAAGCTCTTCGATGTGTCGCGCTTCAGAAGGCAGCACATCGGCAATGTGATCCGGAAGGATCCAAGCAGACATGGGGAATTGGGAGGGCTGTTAAAAACGTGATTCTACAGGGATGACAGCGGGCGATCCGCATTTCCTGCTCTCGGCACTGCGCCTTTGCGGCCATTACAGAGCCCAGCGCCTAGCGATGCTATAAGAAACCCCAATGAAAAAAGCCACTTTGCGTATGCAAAGTGGCTGGCAGGGAGCGCTGGGCCGGGCTTACTTGGTGCCGGACGAGCGATAGCCCTTGAAAAAATCCGAGGACGATGGATCGACCACGATCACGTCCGACTTCTTGTTGAAGCTGGACTTGTAGGCCTCCAGGCTGCGGTAGAACTGCGCGAACTGCGGGTCTTTGCCAAAGGCATCGGCATAGACCTTGGCCGCTTCGGCATCGCCCTCACCCTTGAGCGCCTGGGCGTCACGGTAGGCATTGGCCACCGTCACTTCACGCTGGCGATCGGCATCGGCGCGGATCTTTTCACCCACGGCACCACCGGTCGAACGCAGCTCATTGGCCACGCGCTTGCGCTCGGCTTCCATACGGCTATAGACCGATTCGGTGATGGCCTCCACATAGTCAACGCGTGTGATGCGCACGTCCACAATGTCGATACCCCAAGGCTTGCTGCCCTTGACCGCTTCGAGCACTTCGCGCTTGACGTCGGCCATGGTCTGCTCGCGCTTGCCAGAGATCATGTCCTGCACGGTACGGCGGTTGACTTCCTCCTGGAAGGCATTGCGCACCACGCGGTTGAGCTGGATCGCGCCCTGGCCTTCGGTCGTACCCACATTGCGGATATAGGCCGAAGGATCGGTGATGCGCCAGCGCACATACCAGTCAATCACCACGCGCTGCTTCTCGGCAGTCAGCATGGATTCGGTGTCGGTGCTGTCCAAGGTCAGCAGGCGCTTGTCCAGGTAGGTCACGTTCTGCAGCGGCGGCGGCAGCTTGAAGTTCAAGCCCGGCTCCGTGATGACTTCCTTGATCTGGCCGAGCGCATACTTGATGCCAAACTGCCGCTGATCGACCACAAACACGGTGGAGCTGAGCAAGGCCAGCACCACCAGGACGGTTGAAGCTAAAAATCCCATTCGATTCACAAATCACTCCTAGCGCGACTCGCGGTCACGGGTACGGCTGGTATCACGGGCACGGGCATCGGGCACCGATGGTGCGGGCGCCGGTGCGCTGGTCGTGGACGCGTTCGCGCTGGCAGCAGCATCGCCTGCCGCAGCGCCGCCCTGGGTCTGCTGCATGATCTTGTCCAGCGGCAGGTACAGCAGGTTGGAGCCTTGCTTGGAATCGACCACCACCTTGGTCACATTGCTGTAGACCTGTTGCATGGTTTCCAGGTACAGGCGGTCACGCGTGACCACCGGCGCCTTTTGGTACTCGGTATAGATCGACGAGAAGCGCTGGGCATCACCCTGGGCCTGCGCCACGATCCGGGCCTTGTAAGCGGCAGCCTCTTCCATCAGACGCGATGCCGTACCGGTGGCACGTGGCACCACATCGTTGGCATAGGCTTCGGCCTGGTTCTTGGTGCGCTCACGCTCCTGCCCGGCCTTCAGCACATCGTCGAATGCCGCCTGCACCTGCTCGGGCGGACGCACGCCGCCTTGCTGCAGATTGACGCCAACGACCTCGACACCGATCTTGTAGCGATCCAGGATGACCTGCATCAGCTCACGCACGCGGGGCGCAATCTGGTCACGCTCTTCGGCCAGCGCCGCATCCATCTTCATCTTGCCCACCACCTCACGCACGGCGGTTTCAGCCACCTGGATCACGGTGTCTGCCGGCGCCTTGCTCTCGAACAGCCAGGCACGGGCATCGCTCAGGCGGTACTGCACGGCGAACTTGATCTCGACGATGTTCTCGTCTTCGGTCAGCATCGCCGATTCGCGCAGACCAGTGGTCTTGATGATGCTGTCGCGGCCCACATCGGCAGAACGGATCTGCGAGACATAGACCAGCTCATGGCGCTGGATCGGGTATGGCAGGCGCCAGTTGATACCGGCATTGACGGTCTTGTGGTACTTGCCGAACTGCGTGATGACCGCTTGCTGGCCTTCTTGCACGATGAAAAAGCCGGTGCCCATCCAGATCAGTGCGGCAACGCCGACGATCAGGCCCAGGCCAACGCCTGCGCCCTTGAACTCGGGCGGCTGCCCTGCACTGCCGCGGCCCGTGCCGCCGCCTTTACCGCCACCGAACAAACCACCGAGCTTTTTGTTCAGGTCCTGCCACAGCTCGTCCAGATCCGGGGCACCGCTGGTGCCAGGGCGCTGCGCGTTGGGCCGGTTGTTCTGCTCGGGCGGGTTGTAGGGCGGGCGAGATGGCTCTTGACCTGCATTGCTGCTGTCGTCCTTGCCATCGTCACCCCGCCCCCAGCGAGGATCGTTCAGGTTAAACATTCCGCGCAGGCCCTGCGGCAGCAAGGCCAGGCGCGGAAAACGTGAATGAAGTTTCATTAGCGATGTCTCTATGAATCAGCGTTACAAGCGCATGCAAGCAGCCATTGTGGCAGCCCTAGGAGGCATTTCCCAGCAATTCGTCATCAGCGTCTGGGGCTATCTCCCAGGCATCACCCGCATCGAGCGCTGCCTGGCGAGCGACCAGGGCCTGGGCCAGGTGCTCGCGCACGGCCTCCAGCCCCTGCCCCTTGGCTGCGCTGACAAAGAATCGTGGAACCTGCACCCCATCGAGCTCATAGCTGTCTGCAAGCGCTGGTGGCCGCCGGTCTGGCTCAATGGCATCCAGTTTATTGAATACCAGAACCTGCGGCACGTTTTCTGCCCCAATTTCCCGAAGAACCTTTTGGACTTGTTGTATTTGTTCCGGGTGGGCAGGGTTGGAGGCATCGACCACATGCAGCAGCAGATCTGCATCGACCGCTTCTTGTAGGGTTGCCTCGAAAGCATTGACCAGCCCGTGGGGCAGGTCACGAATAAAACCGACCGTGTCGGAGATGGAGATGGAGCGCTGTGCCGACTCCAGGTACATCTGCCGCGTCGTCGTGTCCAAGGTCGCAAACAGCTGATCGGCTGCATAGGCGCGGGCCTTGACCACGGCGTTGAAGAAGGTCGATTTGCCGGCGTTGGTGTAACCCACCAACGAGACATTGAAGGTGTCGTTGCGCTGGCGCTGGCGGCGCTGCGTGGCGCGCTGCTTCTTGACCTTGAGCAGCCGGTCCTTGGTGCGCTTGATCGCATCGTTGATCATGCGCTTGTCCAGCTCGATCTGCGTCTCACCCGGGCCGCCACGCGTGCCAATACCGCCGCGCTGGCGCTCCAAGTGCGACCAGCGGCGCACCAGGCGCGTGCTGAGGTACTGCAGCTTGGCCAGTTCGACCTGGAGCTTGCCCTCATGGCTGCGTGCGCGCTGCGCAAAGATCTCGAGGATCAGCAAGGTCCGGTCGTTGACCGGCATCTGCAGATGGCGCTCCAGATTGCGCTGCTGGGCCGGGCTGAGCGCCTGGTCAAACAGGATCTCGGTGGCACCATGGGTCTGCGCCACCAGGCGGATCTCATCGGCCTTGCCGCTGCCCACAAACAGCGCCGCGTCGGGCACCTTGCGCTTGCACACCAGGCGCGCGACCGGGTTCAGGCCAGCCGTTTGGGCCAGCAGTCCCAGCTCTTCGAGCTCGGAATCGAAGTGCGGAAAACCAAAATCCACCCCGACCAGCATGACCGGGGTGGATTTTTTGTCGTTGGAATTTTGTTGATTACTCAATGATGTAGAGCTGCTCACCCGCGGATTGCGCGAGTGTTGTGCTATCAAAAGCGTTAGGCTGCGGCTTCGTTGTCTTGCGAGTCAGGTGCCGAGAAGTTCACGGCACGACCGGGGACAATGGTCGAGATCGCATGCTTGTACACCATCTGGGTGACGGTGTTGCGCAGCAGCACAACGTACTGGTCAAAAGATTCGATCTGGCCTTGGAGCTTGATGCCGTTGACCAAATAGATGGACACTGGCACATGCTCGCGGCGCAGAGCGTTGAGGAAGGGATCTTGCAGAAGTTGGCCTTTGTTGCTCACGATATTCTCCGTGTTCGGACAGTGTTGTTGTAAAACGCCACCTTACCACAGTGGCATCCTAACTGAACGATAAATGGTTTTTTCCATGTGATGGGTCTGTGGATCAGACCTCATCTCACTTGTACGCTATCAATCTTTGTCAGCGTAAGGGTTATGTGAGGTCTTGAATTCAATCCGCAAGGGGGTGCCGATCAAATTAAATTCCTTGCGGAAACGCCCTTCCAGGAATCGCTTGTACGCATCGGTGATGTGTTCGAGCGAATTGCCGTGGATCACGATCACCGGCGGGTTCATGCCACCCTGGTGCGCATAGCGCAGCTTGGGGCGGTAAGGCCCGATCTTCTTGGGCGTCTGGTACTGCACCGACTCCAGCAGCACGCGCGTGAGCACCGGCGTTGGCATCTTGCACAGGGCAGACTTGTGCGCCTGGGTCATCGAGGTCCACAGCGGGCCCAGACCCTGGCGCTTCTTGGCCGAGATGAAGTGCAGCGGTGCAAACTTCAGGAAGGACAGCCGCAGCTCAATCGAGCGCTCCAGCATCTGGCGGCCGTAATCGTCGAGCGCATCCCACTTGTTCACGGCCAGCACCACGGCGCGACCACTTTCCAGGATGTAGCCGGCGATGTGCGCGTCCTGGTCGGTCACTCCTTGCGTGGCATCGAGCAGCAGCAGCACCACGTTGGCGCCTTCAATGGCCTGCAGGGTCTTGACCACCGAGAACTTCTCGATGGCCTCGAACACCCGGCCCTTGCGGCGCAAACCGGCGGTGTCGATCAGCTGGAACTTCTGGCCATTCTTCTCGAACGGCACCGCGATCGCATCGCGCGTGGTACCGGCCATGTCAAAGGCCACCAGGCGCTCTTCACCCAGCCAGGTGTTGATCAAGGTGGACTTGCCCACATTCGGGCGCCCTGCCACGGCCAGCTTGATGACCTGCTCGTCCTCTTCGGCTTCCGCATCGTCTTCCTGGTTGAGCCAGGGCAACTGCTCCAGCGCCATGTCGATCATGGTGCGGATGCCCTGGCCGTGCGCGGCCGATACCGGGAACACCTCACCCAGACCCAGCTCGTAGAACTCGGCCAGCTGGCCGCCGTCCTTCATGCCTTCGGCCTTGTTGCCCACCAGCATCGCGGGCTTGCCCAGGCGGCGCAGGTAGCCGGCAATCTCATGGTCCTGGGCCGACAGACCCAGGCGCACATCAACCACGAACAGCACCACATCCGCCTCGGCCACGGCCTGGCGGGTCTGCTTGGCCATTTCCTTGAAAATGCCACTGGTCGCATCGGGCTCGAAACCACCGGTATCGATCACGATGTATTCGTGCTTGCCCTGACGGCCTTGGCCGTAGTGGCGATCACGCGTCAAACCGGCAAAGTCGGCAACGATGGCGTCGCGCGACTTTGTCATCCGGTTGAACAAGGTGGATTTGCCCACATTGGGACGCCCCACCAAAGCAATAACTGGCTTCATTCCTGACTACTTTTTCTTTTCTTACTCGGGCCGAAAGCCATACACCGCGCCATCATTCGTCTGCACCACCATGGTGTTGCCCGCCAATACCGGCGCCACGGAAATACCGGAGCTGTTGGTAGAGAAGCGGTTGAGCGGCGAGCCGTCTTTCTTGGACAGCATATGCACCGTACCCGAACTATCACCAAAAATCACAGAGCGGCCCAGCACCAGCGGCTGGCTCAGCTTGCGGTAGCGCAGGCGATTGCTCGTCCACACCACGCTGCCGCCATCATGCGCCCAGGCCGTGATCACGCCATTGCCATCGGCACCGGCCACCACATCGGCATCGCCGGAGATACCGTTGATGCCTTCGGCACGCACGGTCCAGCTCAGCTGCGCCGTGGATGCATCGATACAGCCGACGGCCATCTGGTAGGCACGCGTGCACAGCACGGAACCTTCGCGCGACACGCCGCCCACCAGTTCCACCAGACGTTCGACGTCATTGGTGCCACGGGGGCTGGCAATCGGCACTTCCCAGCGCAGTGCGCCGGTGTTGGGATCGATACCGACAAAGCGGCCCGACACGCCAGCGACCAGGGTGTCCTGGTAGGCCGTCAGCACGCCGCTTTGGCGCAGCACCAGCGCTTCGCTGGTCTTGGCCTGGCTCCACAGCGCTTGGCCGGATGCCGCATCAAAGGCCTGCACCGAGCGGTCCGCGCTTTGCACAAAAATGCGCTCGCCCGCCACCAGCGGCGCGGTATAGACACGCGCTGGCAGGCGCTTGCGCCACATTTCCTTACCCTGGCTCAGGGCGACCAGGTTGCCGTCTTCGGTCACCACGGCAGCCCATTTGCCATCGCTGCCCACGCCGGCCGAGAGCTTCTGGCCCACGTTGACGCGCCAGAGATCGGCACCGGTATCGGCATTGACGGCAGCCACCTGGCCATCCGCAGAGGCCAGGGTCACCACCTTGCCGCTGACATTCATCACCAAGGTGGGATTGCTCTTGCCAATGCGCTGTGTCCAGACCTGCTGCACAGACAGCAGTGCGACATTGGGCTCAAGCTCGGCAGGCTTGCGCTTGTCCGACGAGAACAAAGAGCAGCCCGCAATGGCCAGAGCCACTGCCGATACCGTCAAAACCTTGGCTGCAGCAGCTGCTGCAGCATATGCCTGTTGTTGTTTCATGCGCACTGCCTTCTGCCATCCATCACTTCAGATCTTCGCCCAGCGCATTGAGCTTGACGGAGATCACATTGCGGTATTCCACGCCCGGTTCGGTCTTTTGCAAAGCCGCCTTGTACGACTCGATGGCTTGCGCCTTGTCGCCCTTGGCCAGGTAGACATCGCCCTTGTGGTCTGCCACCACGGCATCGAACTCGGTCGGCATCTTGGTGCCCAGCACCTTGAGCGCCTCATCATAGGCCTGGCTGTTGAGCAGCACGGCTGCCAAACGCACACGGGCGGTGGCCTTGAGGCCTTCGTCCGAGGCATTGTCTGCCACCCAGGTGAGCGCTGCCTTGGCATCGTCCATCTGGCCCTTGTCACCCGCCGCCTTGGCCACCAGCAGACCGGCATGCGCCGCCTGGATGGTGCTGCCGTAGTTGCTGCGCAGGTCGCCAAAGGCCTGGTCGATGCGGGTCTTGTCACCCGAGTTGACGGCCGACTCGACCGCCGACGACAGCGCGCTGGCCTGTGAGGCCTGGCGGTTCTGCCAGTACTGGTAGCCATTCCAGGCGGCAAAGCCACCCAGCACAATCACCAGCACCGTGGTGATCAAGGTGCCCCACTTGTTCCAGAAGTGCTTGAGCTGGTCTATCTGTTCCTGTTCTTCCAGATCTAAATGCGTTGCCATATTGTTCTAATGGAGTTGAATCAAAAAAAAGCTTGCCGCTGCGATTGCGCCTATGCGCGCAATTGCGCTGCCCAATCGGCCACGGCATCAATAGCGCGTTCTGCCTGGGCGCCCTCGCCATCACGCAGTTGCTTGACGGTCACCATGCCGCGCTGCATCTCGTCGCTGCCAAAGATCAGCGCGCAAGCGGCGCCGCTGGCATCGGCCTTCTTGAACTGCGACTTCATGCTGCCCAGGCTCCCTGCCACGGCCGAGCCATGCATCTGCACCCGCACACCGGCTTGTCGCAGGGTCTGGATCACGCGCATGGCCTGCGGCAGCAAGGCTGCGTCCGGCAGGATAGCGTAGGCATCAATAGACGGGCGATCCCACTGGATATTCAGCTCCTTGATCAGCTCGAGCACGCGCTCGATGCCCATGCCCCAGCCCACGGCCGGCGCGGGCTTGCCGCCAATCTGCTCGATCAGGTAGTCATAGCGGCCGCCGCCGCAGATCGTGCCTTGCGAGCCGAGCTTGTCGGTGATGAACTCGAACACCGTCAGGTTGTAGTAGTCCATGCCGCGAACCAGGCGCGGGTTGACCGACCAGGCCACGCCGTTGGCGTCCAGAATGTCCTGCACGGCCTTGAGGTGGGCCTTGGAGTCCTCACCCAGAAAATCAAGCAGCTGGGGCGCGGCATTGACCATGGCCTGCATGGCCGGGTTCTTGGTGTCGAGCACACGCAGCGGGTTGCTGTACATGCGGCGCTTGCCCTCGTCGTCCATGACCTCGGTGTGCTGCTCGAAATAGGCCACCAGCGCCTCACGGTGCGCGCGGCGCTCCTCGGGCTGGCCCAGGCTGTTGAGCTCCAGGCGCACGCCTTCAATGCCCAGGTCCTTCCAGAGCTGCGCGGCCAGCAGGATCACCTCGGCATCGAGCTCGGCGCCGCCAAAACCCATGGCTTCAACACCCACCTGGTGGAACTGGCGGTAGCGGCCGCGCTGGGGCTTTTCGCGGCGGAACATCGCGCCGATGTAGAACAGGCGCTTGCCGCCGTCATAGAGCAGGTTGTTCTCGACCACGGCACGCACCACACCAGCCGTGCCTTCGGGGCGCAAGGTCAGGTGCTCGGCCTGGCCATGCTTGTCGGCCCGGTCTTCGAAGGAATACATTTCCTTCTCGACGATATCGGTCACCTCGCCCAGGCCGCGCACAAACAGCGCCGTGTGCTCGGCCAGCGGCGTGCGGATATTGCGGTAGGCAAAGCGCCCCATCACATCGCGCACCTTGCCTTCAAACCATTCCCACATGGCCGAATCGGGCGGCAGGATATCGTTCATGCCTTTGATGGCGGCCAGCTTTTCATTCATGCCCATGGGCTTCAATCTCTCTGTTCAGTATGCTTGCAAACACTTGCCAGGCCAGCAAGTGCAGCCCTCAATTATCTACCTTGGCAGCACCGTAGCGGCGCTCCACATAGGCCTGCACGATCTCGTGGAACTCCTGCGCAATGCGGTCACCGCGCAAGGTCAGCGCCTTTTCGCCGTCGATGAAGACGGGAGCGGCGGGCGACTCGCCATTGCCCGGCAGGCTGATGCCGATATCGGCATGCTTGCTCTCGCCGGGGCCGTTGACGATGCAGCCCATCACGGCCACCTTCATCTTCTCGACGCCGGGGTACTTCACGCGCCAGACCGGCATTTGCGAGCGCAGGTGCTGGTCGATGTCGCGCGCCAGCTCCTGGAAGGTGGTGCTGGTGGTACGGCCGCAGCCCGGGCAGGCGGTGACGCTGGGCACAAAGCTGCGCATGCCCATGGCCTGCAGAATCTCGCTGGCGACCACCACCTCTTGCGTGCGCGCTTCGCCCGGCTGCGGGGTGAGCGACACGCGGATGGTGTCGCCAATACCGTCTTGCAGCAGAATCGACAGCGCAGCGGCCGAGGCCACCGTGCCCTTGGTGCCCATGCCCGCCTCGGTCAGCCCCAGGTGCAAGGCATAGTCGCAGCGCGCAGACAGGCCGCGGTAGACCGCCACCAGATCCTGCACCCCACTGACCTTGCAGGACAGGATGATCTGGTCGCCGTTCAGGCCCATTTCCTCGGCACGCTGCGCAGAGGAAATGGCCGAGGTGATCAGCGCCTCGTACATCACCTGGCGCCCATCCCAGGGCACCGCGCGGCGGTTGTTCTCGTCCATCAGCTCGGCGAGCAACTCCTGGTCCAGGCTGCCCCAGTTCACGCCAATGCGCACGGCCTTGTCGTACTGCATGGCCGCCTCGATCATCTGGCCGAACTGCTTGTCCTTCTTGTCGCCCTTGCCCACGTTGCCCGGGTTGATCCGGTACTTGGACAGCGCCTTGGCGCAGTCGGGGAATTCGGTGAGCAGGCGGTGGCCGTTGTAGTGGAAATCGCCCACCAGCGGCACGTTCTCGCCCATGCGGTCGAGCTGCTCGCGCACATAGGGCACCGCTGCCGCAGCCTCGGGCGTGTTGACGGTGATACGCACCATCTCCGAGCCCGCCTGCGCCAGCTCCTTGACCTGGATGGCCGTCTCGATCACATCCACGGTATCGGTATTCGTCATCGACTGTATGCGCACCGGCGCATCGCCCCCGACCGTCACCACCCGGTCACCCCAGACCACACGGGCCTGGCGACTTTTGCGGGCGGCCGGCGCCACCATGGGCACGGGCAACAGGATGTTCTCTTCTTGCACTTAATTCACCTCAAAACGGGCGGTGCTGCCCTTGGTCACTTTTTTCAAATCAAAAGCCGACCCGCGCAGCTGCATCTCCACGCCCACCGCATTGCCCACGATGAGCTTGAGCGGTGGCGTGGCCGCGATATCTTCACTCGTGCCAGCGCGGATGGTCTTCTCAAACACCACCTTGCCACTGGCTTCCTTGACCTGCACCCAGCTGTCCTGGCTGGCCTTGAAATGCAGCAACGGCGCGCCTTCCACAGGAGCAGCCACCACCGGGGCAGCAGCGGCGGGGCTGGGCTGGCCTGCCAGCGCAGCGCTGCCACCAGCGTCAGCCGCGCCATTGGCCGGCGCCTCGGGCACCGGGTCGGTCGAGCTGCCGCCCAGCGCTA
>NZ_KE148615.1:0-4346 GCF_000410635.1 Comamonas sp. B-9 | reverse complement strand
GGCTCGGACTGGTCAGCCACACCGGCGACATTGTTCGAGCGTGCCGGCGCCGGCGCAGACGCGGCGGTCCGGCTCTTCCAGTAGTCCGCCAGCTGCGGATAAAACAGCACGCCGACGGTCGCTACGATCAGGAGCACGACCACGCCCATCCAGGGAAAGGGCTTGCTGCTGGGGAAATCATTTTTCTTGCTCTGCGCCGGGCCCACGGCCACGCGGGTCTTGACGCTCTCCACGCCCGGGCTCAGGTCCTTGCCTGGCGGCTTGGGCAGCTGGGCCAGCACGGGAGCGGGGTCGATCTTGAGCACACGGCACACCGCCGAGGCCAGCGCACGCACAAAGACCACATCCGGGAAGGAACTCCAGTTGCCCGCTTCCAGCGCTTCGAGCTTGTGCACCGACACCTTCAGGTGCGCGGCCACGGCCGGCAGGTGGTAGCCCAGCTCCTCGCGCGCCTGGCGCAGCATCTCGCCAGCGCTCAGGGGGGCGCCCGAGGCCGCATTGTTGGCGTTCGTTGCTTCTTGGATATCAGACTCAATCACAGCACGCCTCCACCAGCGATACGTGCCGCCTCTTTGGAGTCGGGGAAACGCTTTTGCAATTGGGCAGCAAGCGCACGTGCGCTCGCACCGTCGCCCAGGGCTTTTTCAATTTGGATACCGAGGAACAAGGAGCCGGCATTGGCCAGCTCGCCGTTGTTCAGCCGCCGGATATAGAACTGCGCACGGCGCGCGTCGCCGCGCTGGTTCAGCAGCTTGGCCAGGTTGAAGCTGACGATGGGGTTGCCCGCGTCGTATTCATAGGCCTTGAGCAAGCTGGCCTCGGCCTCGGCAGGTTTGCCGGCCGCTTCGTGGCACAGGCCCTGGGCCATCAAGGTCTTGGCTTGCTGAAAATACTGGCGCTGCACCAGGGCCTGGTTGAAATAGCGGTCCGCGGCCTCGTATTTTTTCTCCTGGCAGAGCAGCCAGCCGTGGTTGTGCATGATGTCGCCATCGGTGGGCTTGAGCGACTGGGCCTTGCTGAAGCTCTCAGCGGCAATATCGGGCTCGCCCAGCTGCATATAGATGAGGCCACGCATGTTGTAGGCATCGCCGCTGTTGGGATCGAGCGCCAGCACCTGCTTGATCTCGTCGAGCGCAATCGTGGTCTTGCCAGACTGGAAATAGTTGGCAGCGAGCTCAAGGCGGATGCGCGCGCGCCGATGGATTTCGGTCTCATCGGATTGGGTGACATAGGCGGCATCCTCACGGGCCGTACTGCTGCTGGTACCACAGCCCGACAAACCGCCTACCAGGGCCAAACCCAGCAAGGCGGCAGCCGTGAGGCGATGTACCCTCGGTTGCCCTATTGTCACAGCCTCTTGCATGCACACCCTCCTCAAACTGTTTGGACTATTTCTAGACTTGCGCCAGCGGTATGACCCGGTTCTTGGCCATGCGTTCTGCCGCTTTGGTACGGTCTTTCACATCGCCAGCGAGCTGGCCGCAGGCCGCATCGATGTCGTCACCCCGGGTCTTGCGCACGGTGGTCACAACGCCCGCGTCCGAGAGCATCTTGGCAAATTCCGTCACCCGACTGGCAGGTGATCGTAACAGACCCGAGGCTGGAAAAGGGTTGAATGGAATCAAATTGAATTTGCACCATGCCCCGCCGTTGCCCGCATACTCTCGCACCAGTGCTATCAATTGCTGGGCATGCTCGGGTTGGTCGTTGACGCCGTCGAGCATGCAGTACTCAAAGGTGATGAAGTCACGCGGCGCAAACTCCAGGTAGCGGCGGCAGGACTGCATCAGCTCGTCAAGCGGGTATTTCTTGTTCAGCGGCACCAGGCCATTGCGCAGCGGATCGTTGGGGGCGTGCAGCGACACGGCCAGCGCCACCGCGCAATCCTGCGCCAGGCGGTCCATCATCGGCACGACGCCCGAGGTGGAGACGGTGACGCGGCGGCGCGACAGACCATAGCCATGGTCATCGAGCATGGTGCGCAGCGCTGGCACCAGAGCCGTGTAATTTTGCAGAGGCTCGCCCATGCCCATCATCACCACGTTGGAGATGATGCGCTCATCGCGCCCCAGGCGCTTGCGCAGCGCGTGTTCGGCAAACCACAGCTGCGCCATGATTTCGCCAGTGGTCAGGTTGCGGCTGAAGCCCTGGTGCCCTGTCGAGCAAAAGCGGCATCCCACCGCGCAACCGGCCTGCGAAGAGACGCACAAGGTGCCACGGTCATCTTCGGGAATGAATACGGATTCGACGGCATTGCCATCACCCACGTCGAACAGCCACTTGACCGTTCCGTCGGCAGACACATGCTCGGTGATCACGGGCAGCGCCGTGACATGGGCCGTGCCCTTGAGTTTTTCGCGCAGGGACTTGGCCAGATCGGTCATCTGGTCGAAATCGGCTGCACCGCGCTGGTGGATCCAGCGAAAAAGCTGCGTGGCCCGGAAGCGCTTCTCTCCCAGCCCTTCGCAAAAGGCGGTCAAACCAGCCAAATCAAAATCAAGCAAATTGGTGGTCATGGATATACGCTCGGGCCACTTACCTATGCCACGCGGCCTTGCGGCCGCGCACATGTCAATTAACGGGAATAGACGTTCATGCCGGGGAAGAAGAACGCCACTTCCACAGCGGCGGTCTCAGCGGCGTCAGAGCCGTGCACGGCGTTGGCGTCGATGCTGTCAGCGAAGTCAGCGCGGATCGTGCCCTTGTCAGCCTTCTTAGGGTCGGTAGCGCCCATCAGCTCACGGTTCTTCAGGATGGCGTTTTCGCCTTCCAGAGCCTGGATCATCACAGGACCGGAGATCATGAAGTCCACCAGATCCTTGAAGAAAGGACGGGCAGCGTGCACAGCGTAGAACTGCTCAGCGTCTTGACGCGACAGTTGCACCAGCTTGGCGGCCACGATCTTCAGGCCAGCAGCTTCAAAGCGGGCGTAGATTTGACCGATAACATTCTTAGCCACTGCATCGGGCTTGATGATCGAGAGGGTACGTTCGATTGCCATAATAAATTTCCTGTTGATGGATTTTTTGCTCTAAAAGCAAACCTTTGATTGTACGGTGTCCTGGAAGTCAGCGGCGTGACTACGACCTTCCACCGCGCTTGAATCCGCCACCGCTCTTGCGTTGGCCCTGGCGCTGACGCGTCAGGCTGTCGTGACCGATGTAGCCCAGCGAGGTCTTCATCGGATCGGGTTGGGTACTGCGCTTCTCGGGCGCCTTGCGCAAGCCGCCACCCCGGGTGTTCTTGGCCGGGCCCACCGATGGGCGCGGGCCATTGTGCTGGGGACGGTTGTCGCTGCGGCCGCCCCGGCCAGCCGAATTCTGCTCACGGGGTTTGCGCTCAGCCACGCCACCGGCAGCCACGGTCAGCGCCTGGATGTCACGCTGGTCGAGCTCGACCCAGGAGCCCCGGCGCAGGCCGCGCGGCAGCACCATGGCGCCGTAGCGGATACGGATCAGGCGGCTGACCGCGTGACCCACCGACTCGAACATGCGGCGCACTTCGCGGTTGCGGCCTTCGGAGATGGTGACCCGGTACCAGCAGTTGGCGCCTTCGCCACCGCCGTCGTCGATGGAGCCAAAGCTCGCCACGCCGTCTTCCAGGTTCACGCCCGCAAGCAACAAGGCCTTTTCTTCATTGGTCAATGCACCCAGCACGCGCACCGCGTACTCGCGCTCGAGGCCAAAGCGCGGGTGCATCAGGTTGTTGGCCAATTCACCCGAGTTGGTGAACAGCAGCAGACCTTCGGTGTTCAGATCGAGACGGCCAATGGACTGCCACTTGCCGTGCGAGACGCGCGGCAGCTTGCGGAACACCGTGGGGCGGTTTTGCGGATCGTCATGCGTCACCACCTCGCCCACCGGCTTGTGGTAGGCGAGCACCCGCGCTGGCGGCTGCTCGATGCGGAAGGTGATCAGCTTGCCATTCACACGGATCTTGTCGCTGTGCAAAATGCGCTGACCGACGTGTGCCGGCTCGTTGTTGACGGAGATGCGGCCTTCCAGAATCAGGCGCTCCATCTCCAGGCGCGAACCCATGCCGGCCTGGGCCAGCAGCTTGTGCAGCTTGGGCGCTTCCACATGGGGCTGCAGCACGCGCTTGACCGGCGCGGGGGTGTCCGAGTCTTCCGCCGCTTCCAGCGCGCCGGCCACCACATCTTCAAAGGCATAGCCTTCCGATTCGGCATCGCGCTGCGGGCGGCCCGCAGGACCACGGCCACGGGCCGGTGGCGCATCGCCTTCTGCGCCCTGTGCATCACGCGGCTGTCCATCACGCTCGCGGAAACGGCGGGCACGGGCTGGGTAACGGCTCACGCGCGGCTCGCCATCACGGCGCGCACGCGGCTC
>NZ_APCR01000060.1:0-6821 GCF_000410635.1 Comamonas sp. B-9 | reverse complement strand
CGGGCCAGGCGGCTGCATCGATGGCGGCGCCGGCCGAGGTGGCGGTCTGCAGCGCCTGGGCCAGTGCAGCGGGTTGGAAGGTCAAAGCGGTGTCGGCAGAGGGCATGGCGATGGGGTCCGAAAGTGTAAAAAGTCCAATCGGCATAGCGTAACGGACAGCGGCCCCCGCCCCTGTCACCGCAGCAAAAGCGCGACATGTAAGCAGCACCCGTGCCAGGTTATGCAAAAAAAGCATTCCATCCCAATCATCCGGCCTTGGACAAAGGGTATAGAGCGGATTTAAGCTGTACAGACCTTTTCAACCGCATGGATCGTATGCCGTCCAACAGCACTCCCGCCGCAGCGCCACAACACGCACTGCCTTCCTACCTCGACCACAAGCACCTGGGCCCCTGGGGCAACTACCTGCAGCAGGTCGACCGCGTCACGCCTTACCTGGGCTCGCTGGCCCGCTGGGTCGAGACGCTCAAGCGCCCCAAGCGCGCGCTGATTGTGGATGTGCCCATCGAGATGGACAACGGCACGATCGCCCACTTTGAAGGCTACCGCGTGCAGCACAACCTGAGCCGTGGCCCAGGCAAGGGCGGTGTGCGCTTCCACCAGGATGTGACGCTGTCCGAAGTGATGGCCCTGTCGGCCTGGATGTCGATCAAGAATGCCGCCGTGAACGTGCCCTACGGTGGCGCCAAGGGCGGTATCCGTGTCGATCCCAAGACCCTGTCCAAGGGTGAGCTCGAACGCCTGACCCGCCGCTACACCAGCGAAATCGGCCTGTTCATCGGCCCGTCCAAGGACATTCCGGCCCCGGACGTGAACACCAACGGCCAGATCATGGCCTGGATGATGGACACCTACTCGATGAACACCGGCGCCACCGCTACCGGCGTGGTCACCGGCAAGCCCATCGATCTGGGCGGCTCGCTCGGCCGTGTCGAGGCCACCGGCCGCGGCGTGTTCACCGTGGGCGTCGAGGCTGCCAAGCTGTCGGGCCTGGCCCTGCAAGGCGCCAAGGTGGCGGTGCAAGGTTTTGGTAACGTGGGCGGCACGGCCGGCAAGCTGTTTGCCGAAGCGGGCGCCATCGTCGTGGCCGTGCAGGACCACACCGGCACCATCTTCAACGCCAAGGGCCTGGATGTGCCCGCCGTGCTCGAGCACGTGGCCAACACCGGCGGTGTGGGCGGCTTCAAGGGCGCCGACAAGATGGCCAACGATGACTTCTGGTCCGTCGACTGCGACATCCTGATCCCCGCTGCGCTGGAAGGCCAGATCAACGGCAAGAACGCCGGCAAGATCAAGGCCAAGATGGTGATCGAGGGCGCCAACGGCCCCACCACCACCGAAGCCGATGACATCCTGCATGACAAGGGTGTGCTGGTGCTGCCCGATGTGATCGCCAACGCCGGCGGCGTGACGGTGAGCTACTTCGAATGGGTGCAGGATTTCTCCAGCTTCTTCTGGAGCGAAGACGAGATCAACGCCCGTCTGGTGCGCATCATGCAAGAAGCCTTTGCCGCCGTGTGGCAAGTGGCGCAAGAGAACAAGGTCTCCCTGCGTACCGCCACCTTCATCATCGCCTGCCGCCGCATTCTGCACGCACGCGAAGCACGCGGTCTGTACCCATAAAGTCAGCGCTATTCCACGCTTCATCAGCGGCCTTCGGGCCGCTTTTTTTTGGCCCTGCTTCCGCGCACGCAAAGCATGGCTTTCGCAAGTGCGAAGGCCCAATGCGCGCTGGTGCAGGCAAACCCCATCACGCCGCTGGGTGGAACTCCCTATCGTGAACCCTTAACGATAAATACGGAGACAACGCCATGCGCTTTGCGCGCCGCCGCGCCCTCGCGGCCCTGCTGCTTTCACCCCTGCTGGCCTTCGCGGCCGACTGGCCGTCCCGCCCCATCACCATCGTCGTGCCAGCGGCCGCCGGCGGCACCACCGATATCGCAGCGCGCCTGCTGGCCCAGAAGATGGGCCCCTCGCTCAAGACCAGCGTCATCGTCGAGAACAAGGCCGGCGGCGGCGGCAGCATCGGCACCGCCTATGTGGCGCGCGCCAAGCCCGATGGCTACACCTTGCTGATGGGCAACATCGGCCCGGTGGCCATCAATTTCAGCCTTTACAAAAAGCTGGCCTACGGCCCCAACGACCTGCGCGGCATCACCAATGTGATCTCGGTGCCCAACATCCTGGTGGTGCATGCCAACTCCCCCATCCAGAACGTGCAGCAGCTCGTCGCACTGGGCAAGCAAAAGCCGCTGACGGCCGCGACCTCGGGCGTGGGCCAGTCGCCGCATATGTCCACCGAGCTGTTCCGCCAGCAAAGCGGGCTCGATGTGACCCTGGTGCCCCACAGCGGTGCAGCGCCTGCGGTTACCGCCCTGCTGGGCCAGCAGATCGATTTCATGATCGACAACCTGCCCAGCTCGATGCCGCATATCCAGTCGGGCAAGTTCCGGGCGCTGGCCATCACCAGCCGCGAGCGCTCGGCCCAGTTGCCCGATGTGCCGACGATGCGCGAGGCCGGCGTGCCGATGGATGTGACCGCCTGGTTTGACCTGCTCGCCCCGGCGGGCACGCCGGACGCCATCGTCAACCGCCTGCAGCAGGCAGCGCATGAGGCACTGCAAAGCGCCGACATCCGCCGCACCTTTGCCGAGCTGGGTGGTGTGCCCGGCGGCGAGACGGCGGCCGAGCACGACGCCTTCATCGCGCAGGAGCGCAAGCGCTGGGCCGAGATCGTCCGCGCCGCCAACCTGTCCCTGGACTGATTTCCTTCGTTTGCATGTTTGCTATGTCTGACACTTCCTCCTTCCAACTCGCCCAGTCCTTTGGCTCCATCCCCGCCCTGGTGCTGGCCCAGGCCCAGGAGCGCCCCGAGCACACCGCGCTGGTGCTGGGCGCCACGCGCCTGAACTACGCCCAGCTGGCCCAGGGCATGCGCCAGGTGGCCTGCGCGCTGCAGCAGCAAGGCCTGCAAGCCGGTGATGTGGTGGCCATCTGCGCCAACACCTCGGTGCCCTATGTGCTGGCCTACCTGGGCGCGCTGCAGGCCGGTGTCGTCGTGGCGCCGCTGGCGCCATCCGCCACGGCCGAGCACCTGAGCGCGATGCTGGACAACGCCGAGGCCAAGCTGCTGCTGCGCGATGCCGAGGTCGCCGCCCAGTGGCCGCTGGCCAGCACGGCCGAGCGCCGCTGCATCGCGCTGGACGATGCCCCGCAGGCAGGCACACCGTGGAGCACTTGGCTGGCCCAGGTGCCCGCCGGCCAGCAGCCCCAAGCGGTGCAGCCCACGCCGCAGTGGCCCTTCAACCTGATCTACTCCTCGGGCACCACTGGCGTGCCCAAGGGCATTGTGCAAAGCTGGGGCATGCGCTGGTCACATGTCAAGCGCGCGGTCACCAACGGCTACGGGCCCGATGCGGTATCGCTGTGCGCAACGCCGCTGTACTCCAACACCAGCTTGGTGGCGGTTCTGCCCACCTTGGCCCTGGGCGGCACCTTGGTGATGATGCGCAAGTTCGACGCGGCCCAGTACCTGCAGCTGGCCCAAGAGGAGCGCGCCACCCACACCATGCTGGTGCCCGTGCAATACCAGCGCCTGCTCGACTGCCCGGCGTTTGACCAGACCGATCTGCACTTGCTGCAGCACAAGTTCTGTACCAGCGCGCCGTTCAAGACCGCGCTCAAGGCCGAGGTGCTGCGCCGCTGGCCCGGGCGCCTGATCGAGTACTACGGCATGACCGAGGGCGGCGTGCGCTGCGAGCTGCACTGCCACCAGTTCCCCGACAAGCTGCACACCGTCGGCCGCGCCGGGCCGGATGCCGATCTGCGCTTTATCGACGAGGACGGCCAGGAGCTGCCCCAAGGCGCGCAGGGCGAGATCGTCGGCCGCTCGGCCGGCATGATGACCGGCTACCACCGCCAGCCCGACAAGACCCGCGAGGCCGAGTGGATCAGCCCCAGCGGCGAGCGCTTTATCCGCAGCGGCGATGTCGGACAGATGGATGCCGATGGCTTCATCGTGCTGGGCGACCGCAAGAAGGACATGATCATCACCGGCGGCTTCAACGTCTACCCCAGCGACATCGAGGCCGTGATGCTGCAGCACCCCGAGGTGCGCGAATGCGCGGTGATCGGCGTGCCCTCGGACGCCTGGGGCGAGAGCCCCGTCGCCTATGTGGTGCCCCAGCCCGGCAGCAGCCCCCAGGCGGCTGACTTGCAGCAGTGGCTCAACAGCCGCGTGGGCAAGACCCAGCGCGTAACCGCCCTGGTCATCCACAGCCAACTGCCGCGCAGCGAGATCGGCAAGGTGCTCAAGCGTGAATTGCGCACGCTCTACGCCAGCCAGACCAGCGCCTCAGCGGCCTGAGCACCCGCCGGCGCCCATCCAAGAACAAGACCAGGAGACATGACATGAGCCATCGCCACCCCACCACCCACCGGCGCAGGCAGCTGGCCGGCCTGCTCGCGGGTCTGGCTGTTGCCGGCAGCAGCCTGCTGACCGGCATGGCCCAAGCGGCCACCTGGCCGACCAAGCCGATTCAGCTGGTCATCCCCTACCCACCCGGGGGCAGTGCCGATCTGCTGGGCCGGCCGCTGGCCTTGCAACTGCAGCAGCAGCTGGGCCAGCCGGTGGTGCTGGAGTACAAGCCCGGCGCCGGTGGCACGCTGGCCTCGCAGTATGTGGCGCGCGCCAAGCCCGATGGCTACACCGTGCTGATGGTGCTGGCCGCGCATGCGATCAATGACAGCCTCTACCCTAAGCTGCCCTATGACACCCGCAAGGACTTTGCGCCGGTGTCGCTGGTGGCCAACCTGCCGATGATTGTCGTGGGCAGCAGCAAGCTACAGGCCAAGAACATTGGCGAGTTGGTCAAGGCCGCGCAGGCCGCCCCGGAAAAGCTCACCTATGGCTCGGCCGGCAATGGCAACACTGGCCACCTGGCTGGGGCCCTGTTTGCCAGCACCGCCGGCGTCAAGATGACCCATGTGCCCTACAAGGGCAGTGCCGGCGTCGTCAATGCGATGCTGGCCAGCGATATCGACCTGACCTTTGACAGCATCTCCACCTCGATCCCGCATGTGCGTAGCGGCAAGCTCCATGCGCTGGCCGTCACCAGCGCCAAGCGCTCCGCGCTGGCCCCGGAGATCCCCACCGTGCAGGAGCAGGGCTTCCCCGGCTTTGACATCAATGGCTGGTATGCGGTGATCGCCCCGGCAGGCACGCCGGCCGACATCACCGGCAAGCTCAGCCGCGAGATTGCGACCGCGCTGCAAAACCCCTCGCTGCAATCGCAGCTGTCCGCCAGCGGCTATGAGCCGGTGGGCTCCACCCCTGAGGCGCTGGGCGCGCATATCGACCGCGAGATGGAGCGTTGGGCTGCTGTCGTCAAAGCCACTGGCGCCCGCATCGAATAAAAGGCTCAGGCCCCAACAACAATGCCCTGGCAAGCCAGGGCATTTTTCATGGGGCAGTCAACGCAGATCAGCGGCTTTGGCGCGCGCTGGCCTGGGCTTCCAGTGCGGCGCGCAGCGCATCGTCGTTGCTGCCCTGCTCGCTGCCGGCATCCGGCGTCACCTTGCGCAGCAGGCCGGTGATGCGGCCCGAGTTCTGCATCAGGCGGTTGGCGTACAGCGCGCCCTCGCCCGAGCCACGGGTATTGTTCCAGTTGCCCTCCGCCTGGTTGACGCTGAAGTTAAACCAGAAGCTCCGTACCGTTTCGCTCGAGGTGCCGCTGCGCATCTTCACGCACTGGGTCTTGCCGGTATCGACACCCCGGATGATCTGCTCGCAGGCAAACAGGCCGTCGTAAGAGACGGTCATGCCACTGCTGAAGGAAGAGCCGCCGGTGATGCGGGTCAGCTGCATGGTCTCGGTTTCGATATTGCCATTGCTGTCGCCATAGACCAGGCTCCACAGGCCCAGCAAGGAGGCGGGCGAGTTGTCATAGCCAAACTGGTAGCGCTTGATTTCCTTCTCGCCTTCGCCCGGCAGGGTGATGTAGCCCAAGGTGCCGCTGACGAAACGGATGCGCACATTGCCGGGGCTGCCGCGCTCGACGCCGCTGCGGTCGCCGCTGCCCAGGAAACGGCCGCCTTCGTAGCGGCCCAGGGTGGTCGTCAGCTCGCTGTTCTCGTTCAGGCGGCCGGTGGCCATGTAGAAGGTGGGTTGGCCGCTGCTTTCATAGGCATAGACCTGCATCACCAGCACGTCGTTTTGCACATCGACGGCAAAACCACGGCCGGGCCGGCCGTTGACTTCGTCGGAGATGATCCAGGTGCCGCCCTGGGGCACGTAGGCATGGGCCATCCCGGTAAGGGCCACGGCGGCCCAGGCAATCGCGTGTTTGAACATGTCGCTCTCCTATATCGGTGCGCCAATGTAGCGGCGCGGTAGTGGAGCGAGTATATCGACGAGATTGCGGAGGTCTGTGTCAGAAAGTGTCCTGCCCTGCACCCCGTGCAGGCCGCTTTTTGAGAACTTGTTCAGGACGCGCTTTGCAGGCGCCGCTGGGCCTGCTGGTGGCGTTGCAAGGTCTTGTGGGCGAGTGCAATCACGGGGGCATCGACCATGCGGCCATCGACCACGCAGACCCCGCCTTGCGCCGCCTCGGCGGCCGCCAGCACCTGCTGGGCGCGCTGCAGCTGCGCCTCCGTCGGCGCAAAGGCCGCATTGATGGGCGCAACCTGCATCGGGTGGATACTGAGCTTGCCACCAAAACCGCCGCGCAGCGCACGCGCCGCATCGGCCTGCACCACGGCAGCCTCCTGGGTGTTGACGGTCACGCCATCGATGGGCGCGGGCAGCTGGGCGCGGCGCGCAG
>NZ_APCR01000068.1:0-3881 GCF_000410635.1 Comamonas sp. B-9 | reverse complement strand
GGCGAGCAGGCCCTGGCCGAGCAGGCCGATGCGCTGCAGCTGCTGCTGACGCGCCTGGCCCGCGGCAAGGACCGCGATGCCCGCCAGCGCCCGCCGCAGCTGGTGCGCGCGATCGAGAACTTCAAGATGGCCCTGCGCCTGAAGATGGCCGGCGACGGCGAGACGGCGCTGTCGGCAGAGCAGATCGACAAGATTGCGGCGCTGCTCGATGAGGTCGCTTTGAAGATCGAAAAGGCCTGAGCGCGTTCCGGGCCTGTTGCCTGGCCGCCGCAAAGCTTGCGCCATATCGTGTCGCCAGGCCCTGGGCCGGGGTATGCTCGGTAGCTATCCATCCTCCGGGATGACAACCTCTACCGAGCAAGACCATGCAACGACGCCACTTTGTAGCCGCTACCCTGGTCATGGGCAGCGGCTCTGTTTTTGGCCTGGCCGGCTGTGCATCCCGCCAGTCCGCCCATCCCCGTGCCGACCGTGCCTTGCACAAGGCGCTGACCCTGATTGAAGCCCAGAGCGGTGGCCGCCTGGGCGTTTATGCGTTCGATGCCGAGACGGGCGGTGAGGCCGGCTACCGCAGCGATGAGCGCTTTGCGATGTGCAGCACCTTCAAGACCTTGCTGGCTGCCCATGTGCTGTACCTGGGGCAAACCGGTGCGCTGGACCTGGGCCAGCAGGTGCGGGTGACCTCGGCCGACATGGTGCCCTATGCGCCGGTGACGGAAAAGTACCAGGACCAGCCCGGTGGCATCAGCCTGCTGGAGCTCTGCGAAGCGATTGTGGTGGTCAGCGACAACGTCGCCGCCAACCTGCTGCTGCGCGCCAGCGGCGGGCCCGAAGCCTTGACGGCCTGGCTGCGCACTTTGGGCGATAAGGCCACGCGGCTGGACCGCCCCGAGCCGCTGCTCAACACGGCCGAGCCCGGCGACCCGCGCGACACCACCACGCCGCGTGCGATGCAGGCGACCCTGCAGGCACTGCTGCTGGGCGATGTGCTCAAGGGCTATGGCCGCGCGATGCTGCAGCAGTGGCTGACTGACAGCCGCACCGGCGACCAGCGCGTGCGCGCGGGCCTGCCGTCGGAGTGGCGCGTGGGCGGCAAGACCGGCGCCGGTGCCCACAGCACCGCCAACGACTGCCTGATTGCCTGGCCCAATGCGGCCTCGGAAGGCCTGATCATCACCGCCTTCCTGACCGGTGGCGAGCGCACGACCGCACAAAGCGATGCGGTGATGGCCAAGGTGGGCGCAGCGATTGCGCAGTGGCACGCTGCGCTGTAAGCGAGCCTGCTCCTACGATTTGGCAGCTGGCGGGCGTGGCCCCGCCAGCAAGCCTTTGCACAGCTGCAGCAGTGCCCAGACCAGCACCAACGGTATCACCAGGGTCTGCAGCGCAAACACCACCATCAAGGTCACCAGCCGTTCCACCTGCTGGTCGAGCTGCTGCTGCAGCTCGCTGAGCTTGTCGCGCAGCGCATCGCCCGGGTTGCGTACAAGATCCTGTACCCCCGATGCCGCCTGGCTCGCCGATTGCTGGGCCTGCTGCCCCCATTGCTTGAAGCGCTCCCAGAGGCTGGGTGACGGCGTCACGGCGGGGCTGGCCGGCGGGGTCGGCGTGGCTGCGTCCGCAGTTGGCGCTTTGGCCGGGGCGCGCACATCAAACTGCTGCAGCTGGCCGACGGCGCCTTCGGTGGCGATCTGGTTCTCCTGGTAGGTCTGCGCGATAAAGTGCTGGAACAGCGCCTCGCTGCCGATGATGGTGACCGGCATCACCAGCCGGGTAAACAGCAGCACCACCAGCAAGCGGCTGAGCCAGGTGGGCACCGCCTGCTCGCGCCAGCGCAGCAGCAGCCAGGCCAGCGCGATAAGCGTGAGCACGCCGGTGACGCCATAGCTGCCGCCCATCGACAGCAGCAGCTTTTGCAGGCCAAAGGCAATGCTGGCCCAGAGCATCCAGTCGGCAAACTGCGCTACCAGGTCGCTGATGGGCGCCAGCACCTGGCCCAGCGTCAAGGTCAGGCCCACGCCCATCGGCTGCACGGCCAGCTCGGTGCCTTGCAGCACCGAGACGACGCTGTGCAGCGCGCGGGCGGTGGCAAAGCTGAGCAGGGAGCGTTGCAGGCCGTCATCGACATAGCGGTCGGCGATGGCCTGAAAAGCCGGCAGCCAGCACAGCACAACGGCCAGCACCAGCAGGCTGGCCAATGCGATCTGGCGGGGTGTCCAACGGAAGGCGCCCGGCGGGCGGGGAGGGGAGAGCGGTTGGTTCATCGGCGGGAGGCCCACAGCGGAGCCGTAGGTGTAAGAACGTGTTTACGATCTCCTCGCGCCGCGACAGTGTCTTTGCGGGATGGGATGCGAGGCGCAATACCGCAGCAATAGCCGCGCTATTGCGAGGATTTGCAACGACGCAGACCGCCCCTGCCCGGGCGGCCGCAAAGCCACTGTCCCTACGGGTTGGAGTGACATCGGGCGATTTCTGCGCGCTGGCTCTTGCTTGCACCCCCGAGCAAGCTGCGTTCCATCCCTTCGAAGTCATCCCGATTGCACTCCAACGCGGCTGCGTAGAGATCGTAAACACGTTCTAAGGAACAACCGATTATTCCAGATACATCTGCGCGAGCTTTTGCTGTGCCTTTGCATCCACGCCCAGCACCTTTTCCACATAGTTGGGGATGCTGCCATAGTCCTGCAGCACGGGCTGGATCGCGGCGGTCAGGAAGGGTTCCTGCACCCGCCACAGCACCTGCAGCACTTCCTCGGGGATGTGAGCGGCAGCGGCCACGGCTTCGGCCGGGCGGTGGTAGTAGTCGTTGGTCAGCAGGTAGTCCTGCAGCACGACATGCTGGGGCACGCCCAGGGTGGTCAGCAGCAAGGTGGCGGCCCAGCCGGTGCGGTCCTTGCCAGCGGTGCAGTGGAAGACGATGGGCGCATCGCTGTCGAGCAGCATCTCGAAGAACTGCGCAAACGGCGCGGCATTGTCGTGGATAAAGCTGCGGTAGGTGTCCTGCATCAGCACGACGGTGTGGTCGGGCGTCAGGCGCTGGCCTTGCTGCATCAGGCTGAAGGCGCGCTGCACCAGGGTCGGCTCGATGGCCAGCGAATGGTGCTGCAGGCCGTCGATCGCATAGTGGTCCACGGTCTGCTCGCGCTGGCCGCGAAAATCGGCCGAGCGGGCCACGCCCAGCTCGCGCAGCAGCTGCAGCTGGGACTCGGGGCTGAGCAAGGCCAGGTGGTCGGAGCGGAACAGCTTGCGCCAGCGCACCGTGCGGCCGTCCAGGCCCTGGTAGCCGCCCAGATCGCGGAAATTGGTGGTGCCCGCCAGTGGCAGGTGGCGGCTATAGGCCTGAGGGGTGGCCTCGGAGGTGATGGGTGCAGATTCGACTTGGATGGGCATGCTTTGTTTATAGCCCATCTGCAAGTCCGGGGTACGACACCAGGGTGTCATCCCTTTGCAGCGCTTTTTAGTGCCGCAGCGCCGGGGCGGGCGACTCTGTCTCAACGGTGACCGCCTGGCACGCGGCGCATGGCACCATCTGCAGGCCCCCTTACCCGAAGACCGCACCATGGATTTTTCCCTGTCCCCCGAACTGCTGGCGCTGCGCGACAAGACCCGCGCCTTTATCGCCGAGCAGGTGATTCCGCTGGAGAACGATGCCAGGCAAAGCCGCCATGGCCCCGATGAAGCCTTGCGCCGCGAGCTGGTCGAGCGCGCCCGCGCGGCCGGCCTGCTCACGCCCCATGCCTCGCGCGAGCTGGGCGG
Organism: Comamonas sp. B-9; assembly: GCF_000410635.1. Lineage (NCBI taxonomy): Bacteria > Pseudomonadati > Pseudomonadota > Betaproteobacteria > Burkholderiales > Comamonadaceae > Comamonas > Comamonas sp. B-9. Next base: position 125 of record NZ_APCR01000068.1, on the reverse strand, counting down.
GCTGGGCCTCACGCATATCGAGAAGGCGGTGGTGTTTGAAGAGGCGGCTACTCCTGGCTGGGCCCGACGGCGCTCAACATCCATGCGCCCGATGAAGGCAATATCCACCTGATGGAGGCGGTGGC
>NZ_KE148614.1:31324-32303 GCF_000410635.1 Comamonas sp. B-9 | reverse complement strand
CCCAGCGCGCCCACGCGCAGCACGCCGGCGGCATGCACCAGCGCATCCACGGCGGGCAGGTCGGCAGCGCTGCGCGCAATGGCGGCGCCGTCCGTCAGATCGACCGGCACATGCGCATAGCTGCCATCCACGATGGTGGCCTGCGCCACATCAAGCCCCGTGACGCGCCAGCCCGCCGCCAGCAACGCCTGGGCAATGGCGCTGCCAATGCCGCTGCTCGCTCCGGTCACAACGACATGGCCCAGCTCAGTCTGCACGGATGCCTCCTTCGCTCACGATCTTTTGCGCACGTTCGATCTCGCTGCGCTGGAATTTCACAAAGTCCTCGGCACTGCCGGGCGTGGGCAGCAGGCCTTGCTCCTTGAGCTTGGGCGCCATATCGACCAGGGCCTTGTTCACCTCGGCGTTGAGGCGCTGCACCAGCGCGGGCGCGGTCTTGGCAGGCGCCCAGAGGCCATACCAGCTGTAGAACTCATAGCCGGGAATGGTCTCTGCCACGGTAGGCACATCAGGCAGGCTGGGCACGCGCTCGGCCGAGGTAACGGCCACCACGCGCAGCATGCCGCCCTTGTGGTACTGGAGGGATCCCAGGATGGGGTCGATAAAGCCGTCGATCTGCCCGCCAATCAAATCCTGGAACGCGGGCGCCGTGCCCTTGTACGGAACGATCAGGTAATCCAGCCCGCCCGCGCGCTTGAGCAGCTCGGTAGACAGATGCCCGGCCGAGCCCAGCGACCCCACGGCAAAGGTCATCTTGCCGGGGTGGGCCTTGCCGTAGGCGATGAGCGACTTGATATCGGTCACCGGCAGGTTCTTGTTGATGGCCACCGACAGCGGGGCCTTGGCCACCAGCGCAATCGGCACAAAATCCTGCGTGACGTTGTAGGGCACGGACTTGAGCGTCAGCGGCGCTGTGACATGCGTGGAGGCACTGAACAGCAAGGTATAGCCATCGGCAGGCGCGCGGGCCACCGTCTCA
>NZ_KE148614.1:24478-31314 GCF_000410635.1 Comamonas sp. B-9 | reverse complement strand
ATAGCCATCGGCAGGGGCGCGGGCCACCGTCTCCCCGCCGATCACACCGCTGGCACCGGGCTTGTTCTCGATGACAAAGGGCTGGCCCAACTGGTCGGCGAGCTTTTGCCCCAGCATGCGGCCCACCGCATCGAGCGTGCCGCCCGGCGGAAAGGGGATCACGACCCGCACCGGCTTGGCCGGATAGGTCTGCGCAAAGCCGCTGGCGGCCAGGGCCAGGGCGGCGGCACCGATGGCAGTGCGTAGCGCGGTACGGATAAATGGTTGGCGTTGCATGGTGTCTTGTCTCCTGTCGGTTTTTTTCTAGAACGTGTTGACGATCTCTACGCAGCCGCGTTGGCGTGCAATCGGGATGAGTTCGAAGCGGTGGTTCGCAGCTTGCACCGAGGTGCAAGCAAGAGCCAACGCGAAGAAATCGCCCGATTTCACGTCAACCCGTAGGGACAGTGACTTTGCGGACACCCCGTCTTGAGGTGCACGCATCACTTCATTCCGCAAGGGCACTGTCGAGGCGCGAGGAGATCGTCAACACGTTCTTCGGGACCCCTGGGGGCAAAGGACCTGGGGTCCCCTGCCCTACTTCAACGGCGGCTTAGCGCTTGAGCAGCCCGGCTTGCTTGACGGCAGCGCGCAGTGCCTCCACCTCCTTGGCATTGGGCGCTTCGGTCGGTGGGCGCACGGTGGCGTCGTCAATCACGCCGGCCAGGTACATGCCGCCCTTCATGCGGGCATGGGCCTCGCCGGTGGGTTCGCCACCGCCATACACGGCATCCTTGAGCGGGGTGATGATGGCCTGCACTTCCATCGCCTTCTTCAGGTCGCCTGCCTTCACGGCGTTCCACAGGTCGATGATCAGCTGCGGAATAAACGTCGCAAAGCCCACCAGCGCGCCGTCCACGCCCTGCACCATCGAGGCGAGCAGGTACTCGTCGTGGCAGGTCAGGATGGCCTTGGAGGCATCGGCCTCGCGGATCGCCTGGATGTCGCGGGCGTATTTGTTCATGTCGCGCTGGCCCACCTTGAAGGCCTGCAGGTAGGGCAGCCTGGCCAGGTCGGCCAGCAGTTGCGACGAGTAGGAAGCACGCGTCCAGGCCGGGTACACATGGCAGACCAGGTCGGCATGGGGGGCGGCTTTGTGGATGGCTTCGAAGTACTGCAGCGCATGGCCGGAGGTGAAGCCAAAGCGCAGCCAGTGGTGCGGGGGCATGACATCCAGCGCCACGGCACCGGCTTCCACCGCAGCGCGGGCATGCTCTGCCGCATCGGCCAGGCCTTCGCAAACGATGGACGAGATCACCGGCATGCGGCCTTTGAGCTCGTCTGCCACAATGCGCGTCACCTCAGCGCGCTCGGCCGGGGTCAGCGAGAACACCTCGCCGGTATGGCCGTTGGTCATGATCGCCACCACGCCATCGTGGCCGGCCAGCCAGGAGGCGAGCTTGCGCAGTGCGGGTTCGTCAATGCGGTGGTCCGGGGTGAAAGGGCAAGAGATGGCAGGAATAATTCCACGATAATTCGCGATGGCAGGCATGTTTTTGTCTCCGTTAGGGGTGCGGGTGGTCAACGGTGTTCATCATTTCCTAGCGGGTCCCTGCTGTCCAATACCCGAAACGCATACAACTATCTACGAGCCAGGCAGGCTCCAAGGAAACCCATGGGACCCGGCAACCGCCCGCTCGATCTGGAGTGGCTCGAAGACTTCATGGCACTGGCCGACACCGGCAACTTCTCGCGTGCCGCCGAAGCCCGCGCCATCGCCCAGCCCGCCTTTAGCCGCCATATCCGCTCGCTGGAAGACTGGGTCGGCGTGGAGCTGTTTGACCGCAGTGCCCACCCTGCCGCCCTCACCCCCGCCGGCCAGCGCTTTCTGCCGCTGCTGCAAAACGTGCTGGCCAATCTGGAGGCCGCCCGCATCAAGGCCCGCGCCGCGCACGACCAGGCTGCCGCCAGCCTGCGCTTTGCCGCCACCCATGTGCTGTCGCTCACCTTTTTTCCGCGCTGGCTGGTGGGCATGGAAGCGCAGCTGCGCATGGGCCCGATCCAGACGATGAGCGACAGCTCACTCGCCTGCGAAGACCTGATGCTGCAGCGCCGCGTGCAGTTTGTGCTGTGCCACGGCCATGCCGCCGTGCCCGGCCGCCTGGACGAAGGCCAGTATCCCGTGCTGCGCCTGTCCGATGACCTGCTACGCCCGGTCAGCGCCGCCGCCCCCGATGCCCCCGGCCAGCCGCTGCACCGCATCGGCCAGCACAGCGCTGTGCCCGTGCTCGCCTACAGCGAAGCCTCGGGCCTGGGCCGCATCATGCGATCGCGCATGCGCGGCATGTTTGCCGATGGCGCAGACGCCGTGCACTCCCCCCAGCCCGGCATGGCGCAGGGTGTTGCCGTCGTCTTTACCGCCCACCACGCGGCCCTGCTCAAAACCATGGCCCTGGAAGGCCGAGGCGTCGCCTGGCTGCCCCAGAGCCTTATCACTGAAGAGCTGCGCAGCGGCAGCCTGGTGCCTGCGGGCGACGACCGCTGGAACGTACCGGTGGAGATCCGCCTGTACCGCCAACGCTCGGAGATGGCGCCGGCGGCAGAGGCGCTGTGGGCGCTGGTGCAGACGCAAAATTCAGTCTCCGGCAGCCACCACCAGCCCATCACAGGCGCCTAAACTCCCACTGCATTCAAGCGAGAACTCCCATGTTCCCTGACAGTATCGACACCCCCATCCAAACACCCCGCCTGAGCTTGCGCCTAGCCGGCCCCGGCGATGGCAAGGCTGTTTATGCTGCGGTGGTAGAAAGCCTGGCCAGCCTGCGCGCCTGGCCCACCTCGCTGCCCTGGGCACTGTATGAGCCGTCGGCATCTGCGTCCGAAGACTTTTGCCTCGCCAGCATGGGCGATCGCGAAAACGGCACTGGCCTGGCATTTCTGGTGTGGGATCGCGAACAACGGTTGATAGGCAGCGTGGGCCTGCACACGATCCGCTGGGATATTCCCAGCATGGAAATTGGTTTTTGGATGCGCAGTGGCGTACACAGAAACGGATTTGCGAAAGAGGCGGTCACGGCAGTGCTGCACTTGGCATTCACGCAATTGAAAGCGCGGCGGGTGTTTGCGCGCACCGATGAAGATAACGCGGGCAGCCGTGCGACCTGCGCCAGTGCGGGGATGCTGTTGGAGGGGGTGATGAAAAATGAGCGCATCACGCCATCAGGGCAGCTAAAGAATGGCTGTGTGTATGCGTCAACCAGGTAGCCTGCGATTGCCGTAATCGGCCCAGCGCAGATCTGGCGCGGCTTGGCTGCTGCAGGTTATAAACCGCGCCTTGATGCCAGGCGCCCAGGCAACGCTGCAGCAGCCCGAGGATCCTCCGCTTCTGCCACTACTCGGGCTTGCCCTTCATCCCCAACAATTCGCTCGCACTGATGATGGCCTGGGCGATCTCTTCGACCGATACGCGCTTTTTCATGGCCTGCTCGCGCAGCATTTCGTAGGCGCGGTCTTCACTGACCTGATGGGTGGCAATGAGGATGGCTTTGGCGTCGGTCACACGGCGTTGGCCCAGCAGCTTGTTTTGCAGTTTGTGCACATGTTGCTGCATCTGCCGGTGCTCCTTGTGCATCTGGCGCGCGACGACCAAGGTGGAGAGCAGGCCAAAGGAGCGTATGGGCGAAGGCAGGATCGCCTGCGCCTTGAGCTCCAGCACGGCAGACACAATGGTGGGGTTTTCATAGTTCACCACCGCGACCAGAGCGGGCGCCTGCTCACCGCTCGCCCAGGCCATAAGCAGGTGCAGAAAATCAGGGCGCACCGCCAACAGGACGATATCCGGGTCGTCCGGCAATTGCTGCACCGGTGGCCAGACGCTGCGCACCTGGCAGCCGATGCGCTGGAGCTGCTGGGCCAGCAGCAAGCCATCGGCATCCTCGGGGTGCATCAGGATGATTTTGAGTTGGCGCAGCTCCTTGAGGTGCTGCGAGGTAGCGCGGGGCTGCTGCGGGTTCACGCTCAGACCTCGATCTTGGCCGTCCAGTCGCCCAAGGAATGGGTGACCAGATAAGGATCCGGCGATACGGCGCGTTTGGCCTCGCGCAGTATGGTGAACTCCCCTTGCGCATTGGCCCGCCCAATGCGGGGGTAGACCCAGGTGTGGTGGTTTCCGGGATCGATGCGCACACGCCCCTGAGGCGCATCAAACTCGCTGCCCAGCAGGTAAGGCAGCAACTCGCTGATGGTGTCGCTGCCCGAGCGGCGAAAGGCGTTGGCAAACATATGCAGCTGAAAATAGGAGGCTTCCCAGCACAGATTGGGGCGGCAGTCATCGCCGAAAAGCCGCTTGAGGTGGGCCAGGCAGCGCTGGTTGGCGGCAGATTGGATCGACTGAAAATAAGGTGCCGAGGTGATGTGGCCGGCTGCGATATCAAAGCCCATTTGTCCGATCTCGGCCTCCGAGGTGGTGAGGCTGCAGATCGGCATTTCTTTGGTGCTGAAGCCGGCATCGGCATAGGCGCGGTAGAGCTGGGCGGTGGAGTCTCCGACCACCGTGGAGAAAATGAAGTCAGGGCGCTTCTGGCGGATATCTTCCATGACGGCTCGGTAATCGTGCTCGGTGGCCGCCAGTGGCAGGTAACGCTCACCGAGGATTTCGCCCTCGGGGTGCTGCAGGACCAATTCGCGCAGTATGCGGTTGGATTCGTAGGGGTAGATGTAGTCCGAGCCGATGAGGTACACGCGCGCGCCAAAGCTGCTGGTCATGAAATCGGCCAACTGCACGCTGTTCTGGTTGGGGGCGGCGCCGGTGTAGATGATGTTCGCGGAGAACTCGAAGCCTTCGTAGAGCGTGGGGTAGAACAAAAGCTTGTTCCATTTCTCGACGACGGGCAGCACGGCCTTGCGGCTGCTGGACATATAGCAGCCAAAAATGGTGTTGACGCGGTCGTGCATGATCAGCTGCTCGGCCAGGCGCGCGTACTCAGCGGGGTTGGACGCGGGGTCATAGCGCACGGCTACCAGCTCGCGCCCGAGCACGCCGCCGGCGTTGTTGATTTCGTCAATGGCCAGCAAGCTGCCCTGCAGTTGCGACTGGCCAATGATGGACGTGGTGCCCGTTTCCGAAAAGAGAATGCCGACACGCAAGGGATCGTTGTTTGCCAAAACCTGTCTCCTGGTCTATCCCACTCCAATGCTTGGGCCACTGGAGCGGATGCGGGGTAAATGCATAAAGCGTGCCAGCCAGCTTAGCGCAGCGGCAGGCGCTGGCCGGTCTCATCGGTGCAGGGCTGGGGAGTGCCCTGCACATCTAGCGCCCAGCGGCCAGGCGCGCGCCCATCCTGGTCAAGCGCGGCAGCAGCTGCACGGCGTCATCCGCGATGTCATAGCCCCGCCATCCGAAGATCTGGCGCACATAGGCATCGGCCTGTGCATCGACAGCCAGACAGCAAACGCGCACGCCTGCGCGCTTGGCCTCCTGAACGGCATGCCGCGCATCTTCGATCAGGTATCGCTTGTCGTGCACATCGATGTCGTGCGGAGCGCCATCGGTGACCACCAACAGGCTGCGCTGCCCTTCGGGCTCGTTGCGCAGCAGGCTGCTGGCATGGCGCAGGGCCGCCCCCATGCGCGTCGAATAGCGCCCGCGCAGGGCTTGGACCATGGCTGCCGTGGCGCTGCTGTGTGCCTGGCCAAAATCAAGCAAGCGGTAGTAGTTGACTTCGGCACGGGTGTTGGACGAGAACGCATGGATGGCCAGACGCTCGGCGCTGCGCAAGCACGCCTGCGCCAGCATCAGCGCGGTTTGCTTCTCCAATGCCAGCAGACTCTGGCCCTGCGGCCCGATGTCGTTGACCGATTCGGAGATGTCCAGCAGCACCAACATGCTGGCGGGGCGTGGGCCCTGGCCGCTGCGCATGAAAATGCGCGGGTCAGGGTGTAGCTGCATACGCATGTCCACCTGCACGTCGATGGCCGCATTGAGGTCCAGCGCATCGCCCTCCCACTGGCGGCGAAGCCGATGGCGCCGGTCGAGCACGCGGGGATGGGGCAACGCCAGACTGTCGACCCTGGAGGCACTGGACAGGCGCGCACTACGGATCTCGCTCAGGCCCTGCCACGCAGGGAGTTTTTCGACCACCTGGCACCAATCGGGCTTCATATGCTCGCTCCTGTAGTCCCATTCCGGGTAGTGAAAGCGGGCGATCTCCAATTCCTCGGCCGCCTGGGGCGTTTGCGCCGGCTCGGGGGGCTCTTGCGCATTTCTTGTATGCGCCACTTGCCGTTGCGCGGTAGTCTGGGGCAGCTGCAAGGCCTCGTCCTGGCTGTCTTCCGACTCGGGATGCGCCCAGAGGTAGCTGTTGTCATCCCGGTAGAGCGTGGGCCCGGCGTAGTGCTGTGGATCCATCCGCACGCGCATCTGGCCAAGGTCATTGGCGAGGATGGAGGCGATAGCTCGGAATGCCGCATAGTCTTCCAGTCCATGCCGGTGCACCGTGTCTTCAAAAAGCTGCTGCGCCTTGTGCACCCAGTGGTTGGCGCTACCGCTGTCCACCTGCAACAAGATCCGGTCAAGCCGCGCCATAAAGGCGGTAAAGCCCAGGTTTTCCGCCTCGGGCTCGGGCGCGATATGCGCCTGGAACCAAGGGCGTGCGCCGGGGTAGTCGCGCAGCAACAGGCGTTCGGCGCGGGCGTCTTCTATGGCCGAGACCAGCACCATGCCCATGGGCTTCAAGGCCTGGCTGGGCTGGCGCGCTGGCGAATGCAGCAGATGCGCCGCAGCATGCGCCACCATGGCGGTGTGCCGGTGGGCACGCTCGGCCTCGGGCAGATCGAGTAGCGGCGGGAGCATCAAGCGG
>NZ_KE148614.1:0-24468 GCF_000410635.1 Comamonas sp. B-9 | reverse complement strand
TCGGGCAGATCGAGTAGCGGCGGTAGCATCAAGCGTGCAGCGCTTGAAGATGCCCCCTCGTCTGCAGCAAGCACAATGGCACGCTGCGCTGAGGTGGGCCTGGCCGCTGCGCCGCCCAGCAGCCCGCCCGCCTCTTGATGCGGACTGGCAGCCTGCAAGGGATGGACTTGCACCCGGCTCAATACCAGGCAGGAGGCGAACCTGGCCAGGCGTTCAAAACTGCGTGTGTCGTCGTCGATCCAGGTTGCGGCGGCGCGCTCGCTGAGCCGGGAAGCGGATGATGGGGCCATGGTGCTGTGCTTTTTAGCTTGCAAATTTGGCTTGCACGAGTTGCTTCAGCGCTTGGCAGCTGTCGGGGTCATCCGTCAAGGCCTGGGTGATCGTCATGTCGCAACTGTCGGCGGGCGATACGCCATCGCGTATCAGCAAGCCGGCGTAGATGAGCATGCGGGTGGAAGCGCCTTCATCGAGGCCATGGTGTTTGAGCGCGCGCGTGCTGTGGGCCAGCGCGACCAGACGCTCGGCCAGCGCAGGCGCTATGCCCGCTTCGTGCGCGACGATGTCTGCCTCGGTGGCGGCATCGGGGTAGTCAAACTCCAAGGCGGCAAAGCGCTGGCGCGTCGAGGGCTTCATGTCCTTGGCGCTGCTCTGGTAGCCGGGGTTGTAGGAGACCACCAGTTGAAAATCCGGATGTGCATGCACGACTTCGCCTTTCTTGTCGAGCGGAAGCACGCGGCGCGCGTCGGTCAGCGGATGGATGACGACCGTCGTGTCCTGCCTGGCCTCCACCACCTCATCGAGGTAGCAGATGGCACCGTAGCGCACCGCCCTGGTGAGCGGCCCGTCATGCCAGGCCGTGCCATCGGCATCGAGCAGGTAGCGGCCGACCAGGTCAGAGGCGGTCATGTCTTCGTTGCAGGCCAGGGTGATGAGCGGGCGCTGGAGCGCCCAGGCCATGCGCTCGACAAAGCGCGTCTTGCCGCAGCCCGTTGGGCCTTTCAGAATCAGCGGCATGCGGTGGCGGTAGGCCTGTTCGTACAGCGCGATCTCATTGCGGGCGGGCCGGTAAAACGGCTCTTGGGCCAGGCGGTACTCGGCCAGCGGGTCATCGCCGCGGGCGGCATGCAGAGGGTCTTTTGCATTCATCATGTTCACCATTTCCCCATCAACAACATCAAACCCGGAATCCAGCAGGTCACAATGCCCACCAGCACCGTGTAGGCCGCCAGAAAGCGCAGCTGCTTGCCGAGCCCCAGCGCAAGAAAGAAGAAAAACCACAGACTCGCCCAGACCAGCCACATGGCGATGACGCGGATATCACCGGCAGCGGCGGCAAAGGCCAGCGCACTGACCGCCACAAACAGGCAGTACCAACCCAGGCCCACGCCTTTGAGCGCCCACCACTGCACCACCGCCAGGTACAGGTAGGTGAAAGCAAAAAGCAGGCCTCCTGCGGCAGCGAAATAGTCAGGGTCCGTGTCTGCACGAAGAATGCCAACGGCATTGATGAACAAGGCCAGCAGACCCACGAGCAGATTGACAGGCGCAGAGTCCCGCGCGTCGATGCGGCCGCTCAGGCCCATACCGTTGACGATCAGCACCATGCCAATGAAAAAAAGTGCGATACCCAGCATGTTTGTCTCCTTGTTTTTTATCGGACGGCATGGCTGCTCGATACCGGGCGGCCATGCCCACTGGGGATGCGGCTTTAGCGGTGCTGGGGCGCTTCGTGCGGAATCCCTTCTATCGGGCATTCAGGGGTGCCCACCGTCGTGCGGGTGAACGACTCGACCATCTCCCGCGTCCCTTCGGGGTCGTTGACCCACTGGCTGTAGAAGCTGTAGGGGCAGGCGGGAACGCCCTTGTCGCCATCGCCAGAATTGATGGTGCCGGTGTAGCCACGGTGCACCAATTTGAAGAGGTGGTTTTGCGACTGGCCGTTCTTGCGTGCATCGCGGATCAGCGATTTGGACAGCTCCGCATACTGGATGCCCATTTCCTCTTCGCCGGTCTCGCCCAAGGTGCGGCCGTCAAAACCGATGATGGCCGAGTGACCGAAATAGGAGTAGACACCGTCAAAACCAGCCGCATTGGCCACCGCCACGTAGGTGTTGTTCATGAACGCCATGGCCTTGGACACCAGGATTTGCTGCTCCTTGGCCGGGTACATATAGCCTTGGCAGCGAACGATCAGCTCGGCACCGCGCATCGCACAGTCGCGCCAGATCTCCGGGTAGTTGCCGTCGTCGCAGATGATCAGGCTGATCTTCATCCCCTTGGGGCCTTCGCTGACATAGGTGCAGTCGCCGGGATACCAGCCTTCGATGGGCACCCAGGGCATGATCTTGCGGTATTTCTGCACGATCTCGCCCTGGTTGTTCATGAGGACCAGGGTGTTGTAGGGCGCCTTGTTGGGGTGCTCCTCATGGCGCTCGCCGGTGAGCGAGAAAATCCCCCAGACATTGGCCTTGCGGCAGGCATCGGCAAAGATGGCCGTCTCTTCACCGGGAATGGCAGAGGCCGTCTCGTACATCTCCTTGGAGTCGTACATGATGCCGTGGGTGGAGTACTCGGGGAACACCACCAGGTCCATGCCCGGCAGTCCTCGCTTCATCCCCACCACCATGTCGGCGATCTTGCGACAGTTGTCCAGTACCTCGGCTTTGGTATGCAGGCGTGGCATCTTGTAGTTCACCACCGCTACGCCTACGCAATCATTGCTGCTCGAAATATCTCCGTGTCTCATGGCTGTGCTCCAAGTTAAGTAGAAAAAAGTGCGACCTGTCCGGCTGGCAGCCGCAGCGCAGGGGTTTCAAAGCAGCGTAGGCAAAGCTCCGCCAGCGAACCAAAGGCCTGGTCCGAAAAACGGGAATGCCAAAAAACGAACGAAAAAAAGCCCGAATCGACTCTGGAATGAATCGATTCGGGCTTTATTGCCGGACATCTGCGCTGGCAACCTTGGCAGCTGATGTCAATATCTGCAACGAAATCTGCGTGGCGTTTGTCCGCCGCCAGACAATGGTAGAACGATTGTGGCCATGGCCGCCTAGAACATCTACCGGTTGCAGCGTTTGAGCGATGGTGGTAATTGGCGAGCCGCGCAGCGAGAAAATGGGCAAGAACCATGCGAGCCTGGAACAAATCCGTGGCGCATCTTCGTGCAACGGCCCGCATCGAGCCCATCGGACTTCTTGTTTATCGGCTACATTCGCGATCGTGACCAGCAGCAGTTGGCCAGCCGTCTGGGGATGCCCCCCAAAAAATCATCGCAAGGGAATCTCTTCCACCATGAGCCTTGTCACCGATCTTCTCGCCGGCATTGCGGAGTTTTTCGCCGATGTGTTTGTGTTCAGGCGCCAGCGCGAAAAGCAGGGCCATGCCAGGCGCGATATCGCCGATGACGCCATGGCGGTCGCGCATTTTGATGTCGTCAGCTTGCTGTGGATTGCGCTGGTCTGTGTTGGCTTGATGTTTCTGCTGATCTTCGGCTTGGGGGTGCCTGTGGATTGGGGAATCGGCATTGGCCTGGTCGTTGCAGCGGTATGGGGCTACAGAAAATACGCCCAGATGCTGCGCGAGCCTTGATGGCTTGGGTCCTCAGAACCCAGCGTTTTGCATGCCCAACGCAGGGCGAGCCCGGCATTTCCACCCAAGCTTGCAGGGCTAAATAGCAACCATTTACAAAGCCGTTACAATCGCGGCTCTCTCCTCCCCAGCAACAGATCCGCCCCGGCGGTCTCAGCCAAGCCAGGAGTTCTCTTCTTGTCTTCCGGCTGAGGTGTGTCCGTGCCCGAGCGCTACTACAGAGAACTGCTGCGGTATTTCACACGCAGCGCAGGTGACGGTGATGTCGCCGCCGACTTGGTGCAAAGCGCCTATACCCGTATCTATGCGATGCAGCGTTCTGGTGGAACGGTGCTGGATGCGCGCGCCCTGCTCTACAAGACGGCGCGCAACCTGGCAGCCAGCGGTGCAACGCGCAGGCTGGCCGAGCAGCGTGTGCTGGATGCGCTGAGCCTGGTCGCACCGACCAGCGCGCCCTCGGCAGAAAGCGCGGCCATGGCCCGTGAGCAGCTGAACCTGTTGTTGCAGCGGCTCGAAGCCATGCCGCGCAAACGCCGCGATGTGTTCATCCTCGTACGCATCTACGGCTACAGCTACCGGGAAGCCGGCGAGCACCTGGGCATGACCGAATCCAATATTGAAAGGCATGTCATGCGCGGCATCCTGGATTGCGCAGCGTATGCGCCCTCTCGCGCCTGAGCACGCAAGCACTGCAAAACCATGGCATCTTCTGAACCTCCTCGCAAACTGGTGGAAGCAGCCTTGCTGCTGGTCGGTCGCGTCCACAAGGGCAGCAGCGATGCAGCGCTGGCGGCCGAGCAGGAATTGGCGGCGCACTGGCGTACCGGCTCCCCCGAATGCCAGGCCGCACTGGAGACCGCCGAGCGCCTCTGGGCCAGCACCGATGGTAGCCATCTGCAAGCCAATGTGCCGCCCCCTTCACGCCAGGACCCACGGCGCGCGCGGCGCAATACCTTGGGCCTGCTGGGCCTGGGCGGCTTGACGGCGGTGCTTTGGGGTGGTGGCCGCTGGGCCTGGCAGCGGCCGGTGTATGAGCAGGAGTTGCAGACCGCGCATGCGCAGCAGCGTGACCTCAGCCTGCCCGATGGCTCGGAACTGAGTCTCGCGCCGAACACCCACACGCGCATCGCCATCTACCGCGATCGCCGCGAGGTGCAGCTGCTGCGCGGAGAAATGCGCTTCCGCGTGGCCCCGGATGCCGACCGCCCCTTCAGCGTGACCACCGACTGGGGTGGCGTGCGCGTGCTGGGCACGGTGTTCAGCGTCAGCGTGCGAGAGCAGCAAATGCGGGTGGCGGTGGCAGAAGGCCGGGTGGCGGTGTGGCCCGCCGAACACCCCGGTGCAGCCGTGGACATGAAGGCCGCGCCGCCGGTCATGCTGACGGCTGGCGACGCGATTGCGGCCGACCAGCGCGGCCTGGGACCCCGCTTGCAGGTACCTGCCGACAGCGTGGGCGCCTGGCGCAGCGGCTGGCTGGTGTTCCACAACACGCCGCTGGACCAGGTGCTGGAACAATGGAACGACTACCTGGCACGCCCGCTGCGGCTGGGCAGCCATCCGCAGCTGCGGCAATTGCGGCTGTCGGGGAGCTTCCCTTTGCGCCAGCCCCAGGCCTTTTTGACGGGCCTGCCGGACATGCTGCCGGTGCGCGTGCTGCGCAATGGCGCGGGTGATGTGAGCGTGGAGTTGCGCTGACTGCGCCCTCGCGCAGCGCCTGTTAAACGCCGGTTGGGGCCGGTTGGCACCGTTACAAATATTTTTTGGAAATCTTGTCAGGGTTGAAGCCCTTCGTTGGTCTTCTGCTGGAAACCCTCCACTGGAAGCACCTTCTCATGACCCGACCCTCTCTGGCAGCGCGCAGCGCGCGTTCCTTTGCTCTATCCCCGTTGGCCTTCGCCGCGCTGACGGCGGCCGCGACCCTGACCGCGTTTGGCATGGCGCCCGCCGCCTGGGCCCAGGCGCCTGCTAGCGAGCAAAGCCTGCAGACCGCTGTGCCGGCGCAGGCTTTGGCGCTGACGCTCAACGCCATCTCTCGGCAAACGGGCATCGCCATTGGGGCCGATGCCGCGCTGTTGCAGGGCAAAACTGCACCCGCCGTGCCTAGCGGCCTCAGCCTGCAGCAGGCCATCGACCGCGCCCTGGCGGGCAGCGGCCTGGTGTCCGTGCGCAGTGGCCCGGGCACCATCTCCATCCGCCCGCAGCCACCAGTGGCGCAGGACGCGCTGACCCTGCCGGCAGTGACCGTGACCGCTGCGATGGACACGGAACGTGCGAACGGCCCTGTGGCTGGCTATGTGGCGCGGCGCGCCACAGCGGGCAGCAAGACGGACACGGCCATCATCGATACGCCGCAGTCGGTGTCGGTCATCACGAATGACGAACTGCGCAGCCGCCAGGCCGAGACCTTGTCCCAGGCACTGAACTACACCCCGGGTGTAACCACCCAGCCCACCAGCTTCAGCCGCACGGCCGACCGTTTCCGCATCCGAGGCATGGATGTGGAGTCCGCCAACAGTGGCTCGATGCGCGATGGCCTGCGCCTGCAAAGCAACTCCTACGACGGCATCCAGGAGCCCTATGGTTTGGAACGGGTGGAGGTGCTGCGCGGAGCGGCGTCGGTGCTTTACGGGCAGCTGTCACCCGGTGGCGTGGTCAACGCGGTCAGCAAGCGCCCCACGTCCGAGCCCATCCGGGAGCTGGGCTTGCAGCTGGGCAACCACAACCGCCGCCAGCTGACGGCAGACTTCAGCGGCCCCGTGGCCGGCAGTGACACGCTGGACTACCGGCTGACCATGCTGGGGCGTGACAGCGGTACCGCCAACCGCTACATCCCGGACGACAAGCTCTACATTGCGCCCGCCCTCACCTGGCGGCCCAGTGCGGACACCACGCTCACCTTGCTGTCCTTCTACCAAAAGACCAATACGCGCTTCTCAGCCCCCTTGCCCTACCAACTGGTGGAAGGCGTGGGCCAGGGCCCCCATTTCATTGGCCGGGGCGACTTCATTGGCGAGCCCGACTACGACAAGATGAAGGGCGAGATGTTCACCTTGGGCTATGAGCTGAGCCACGCGCTGAACACAGACACCCGCCTGCACCACAGCCTGCGCTTCTTTGAATCTAAGGTGACCTGGAACTACCTGCAGGCCCAGACCAGCGCGGCGGCCATTGCCGAGGCTGCCTCCACCGGCGTGCTGCGCCGCCAGTACAGCGACCGGCGCGAACATGCCAAGGGCCTGGTCTCGGACACCCGCATGGAGTTCAACCGCCAACTGCTGGGTGCCGACCACAAGCTGCTGCTAGGCCTGGACCTCTACCGCATGGACTATGACTCGGAGAACTTCCGCGCCAATACCTCGTCCATCAACCTCGGCAGCTACAACTATGGCCAGCCGGTCAACGTGAACCGCGATCCGGCGCTGGACCGTGGCTCGCGCCGCAAAACTACGCAAGCCGGCCTCTACCTGCAAGACCAGATCAGCCTGAGCGACCGCTGGACCGTGCTGGCTGGCCTGCGCCGCGACTGGGCACAGCAGGACCAGACCGCGCACCGCGACGGCAGCAATGCCAAGCAAAAAGATGGCGCCAACACCTGGCGGATGGGTTTGGTCTACAAGGCGCCCAACGGGCTGGCGCCGTACCTGAGCTACAGCGAATCCTTCTTCCCGGTGTCGGTGTCTGAAGTCTCGGGCATGAGCTTCCGCCCCACCACGGGCAAGCAGTACGAAGCCGGCCTACGCTACCAGCCCGAGGGCAGCCGTACCCTGCTGAGCGCCGCCATCTACCAGCTGGTGCAAGACAACGTGCTGAAGTTCGATGCCGGTGAGAACAGCTACCGCCAGACGGGACAGGTCCGCTCACGCGGCCTGGAGCTGGAAGCCAAGACCGAGGTATCGCGGGCGCTCAGCCTGATCGCCTCCTATGCCTATACCGATGCCAAGATCACGCGCAGCACCATCGCCAGCGAGATCGGCCAGCGCAGCGAAGACACCCCCTACCACCAGGCCGCTCTTTGGGCTGACTACAACTTTGCATCCTGGGGCCTGCCACAGCTGCGCCTGGCTGCAGGCGCGCGCTACAAGGGCAGCACCCGCGCATCAGGCATTGCCACCGGCATGCCCGCCTACACCGTGGTTGATGCGCTGCTGGGCTACCGCTTTGACGCGCATTGGGATCTCAGCGTCAACGTGAGCAACCTGATGGACAAGAAATTCACCCAATGCGAGTTCGCCATTTGCCACTACGGTGACGAGCGCCAGGCCAGCGCCAATCTGACCTACCGCTGGTGATGCCACGGCGCAAAGCCTCGCTGCGGGGCTGGTTGGTCCTGGCCCATCGGATTGCCGGCCTGAGCCTGGCGGCCTTCCTGGTGGTCGCCGGCTTGACCGGCAGCCTTTTGGTGTGGAACAGCGAACTGGATGCCGCGATCAACCCGCAGTGGTTAAGGACCACGAGCGCAGACCCCACCACCCGGCCCATCGACGCACTGGCGCTGCGCGACATGGTGCAGGCGCAGTACCCCCATGCCCTGGCCCTGCGCGTGCCGCTGGCACAGGAGCCCGGCCATGCGCTGGTGTTTTTGCTGCGCCCGCGTCCAGGCAAAGCGCCGCTGGAGAACGACGAGGTCTTCGTCGACCCCACCAGCGGCCAGATCCTGGGCGAACGGCGCTGGGGCGATATCACGCAGACCTGGCGCAATCTGATGCCTTTTCTGTACCGGCTGCACTATTCACTGGCGCTCGGGGCGGTGGGCACCTGGTTGCTGGGCCTAGTGTCGCTGCTCTGGATGGTCGATAGCGTCATCGGCTTTTGCTTGACCCTGCCCGCCAGCGCCAAGAATGCAAAACGCCCCTGGCTGGGACGCTGGGCGCGGGCCTGGAAGCTGGACATGCAAAGCCGCTGGCGTGCCACCTTCGACCTGCACCGCGCGGGCGGCCTGTGGCTGTGGCCGCTGCTCTTCGTGCTGGCCTGGAGCAGCTTTGCGCTCAATTTGCCGCAGTGGCATGACCCGATGCTGCGGGCCTTCAGCGCACAACAGCCCAGCACCGCCGAACTGCCCCGGCGCAAAACGCCGCTGTGGCAACCCGCGCTGGGCTGGCAAGCCGCACACGCACAGGCCCACAGCCTGATGCAGCAACTGGCCCAACAACAAAAATTCCAAGTGCTGGCAGAAAGCTCCTTGGCCTATGATCCACGAGTAGGCCTGTACCGCTATGACGTGCGCAGCAGCCTGGACATCAAGGATGAAGGCGGCAGCACCCGTTTGTTTATGGACGGCGACAGCGGCGCCCTGGTCGCCACCTGGTTCCCGACCGGCACTGCCGGCGCGGACACCTTGATCACCTGGATCAGCAACCTGCATATGGCCAGCGTGGGCGGCCTGGCCTACAAGCTGCTGATTACCGTGACGGGAGCAGGTGTGGCGATGCTCAGCGCGACGGGGGTGTTGATCTGGCTGCGCAAACGCGCCGCGCGTAAAAAGAGCTGAGCTTGTTTTTCGTCAGCTGCGGACGAAAGCAGTCAAAAGTTCACATGCAGCAAGGGCGGCACCAGACGCGGGTCACGCAGCTTGTCCACCCACCACTGCAGCGCAGGCCCTGCGCGGTGCGAATGCCAGCCGACAAACAGCAGATTGGGTTCGCGCGGGTCTTGCGTGGCCAGGGCCACCAGGCTGCCTTGGGCCAGGTGATCGCGCACTTTCTCCAGCGGTAGCCAGCCGACGCCCAGACCCGCGACCTGGGCGGCGATCTTGGCGCGCATGCTGGGCATGGCCAGGCGCTCCTGGTGCGTCTGCACGCCGTAGCTGCGCGCGACCGCCAGGCGCGAGGTATCGGCCACGACGACCGAGCGGTGCGCGGCGATGGCCTCCACCGACAGGGGTTGTCCGTCTTGTGCCTCGCGTGCCAGCGGGTGGCGCGGCGACACCGCAAACACCCATTCCAGCTGCGCCAGCTCAAACCATTGCAAGTGCGCCATGGCCGGAGGCTCGTTCGTGGCGGCCACCACAAGGTCGGCGCGCTGGTCCAGCAGGGCTTCCCAGGTGCCGCCCAGCACCTCATGGGCAACGCGCAGGCGCACGCCACTGTTGAGCGCATCAAAGTCGGCGATCAAGGGCAGCAGCGCCTCGGTATTGGCCAGCTCGTCGGTCACGATGCGCAGCTCCGACTCCCAGCCCCGCGCCACCTGCTTGACCCGCTCCGTCAGCCGCCGCGCCTGGGCGTGCAGCTGCGCGCCCTGCTCCACCAGCAGCAAGCCCGCTGGCGTGAGCGCGATGCGGTAGCCCGCACGGTCAAACAGCAGGGCATCCAGCCGCTCTTCCAGCTGGCGCGCGGCATAGGACACGGTGGACGCGGCCTTGCCCAAACGCTCGGCCGCGCGCGACAGGCTGCCGGTGGCACGCACCGCTTCGAGAAGTTGCAAATCTTCGAGACTCAACATGTTCGATATTTTTGCACGAGTTCATTGAAATTCTGGTGTCTGTAGCGCCACCCATCGTCAGATACTTCATTCATCGGTCCTGCAACAGGGCGGATAACCCAGCAAGACATCAACGAAACAACTGAAGGAAACACCATGAACCGCTTTGAAGGAAAGAATATTTTGGTCACCGGTGGCAGCAGTGGCATCGGCGCCGCAGCCGCCATCGCCTTTGCCCGTGAAGGCGCCCGCGTAGCGATCACCGGCCGCGATGCAGACAGCCTCGCCCGCGTCAAGGCCGAGCTGGGCCCCCACGCGCTGGCCCTCGTCAGCGAAGCCGGTGATGTATCAGCCCAAGCTGCACTGGTCGCCGAGTTGCAAACGCAGATGGGCGTGATCGATGGCGTGTTCATCAACGCCGGCGTGGCCAAGTTCGGCCCGCTGGCGCAGATCGACGAAGCGCTGTGGGACAGCAGCTTTGACACCAATGTCAAAGGCCCCTACTTTCTGATCCAGCGCCTGGCTGCGCTGATGACGCGTGGCGGATCCATCGTGCTGAATGGCTCGATCAACGCCCACATCGGCATGCCCAACTCCAGCGTCTACGCCGCCAGCAAGGCCGCGCTGATCTCCCTGGCCAAGACCCTGTCGGCCGAGCTGCTGCCCCAGGGCGTGCGCGTGAATGTGGTGAGCCCCGGCCCCGTCAGCACGCCGCTCTACGGCAAGCTGGGCCTGGCCCCCGACCAGGCCAAGGCCATGGCCGCCGGCATCCAGACGCAGATTCCGCTGGGCCGCTTTGGCACCCCGGAAGAAATCGCTGCAACCGTGCTGCACCTGGTGTCCAAGGAGTCCGGGTTTATTGTGGGCACCGAGATCATTGCGGATGGTGGTATGAGCCAGATGTGAGGTGGGGGCAGCAGGTGCCGGCGCGATGGCTCTTCTGAAGCCGACACCCTTCAGAAAAGACCCAGGCACGCGAAACTGTATGCATAGACAGTAGAATTTTGCCCTTGATAGTTTTCACAAAGGCCCAAAAATGTCCGAAGAGCTCCAACAAGAAGCTGCATCAGTCTTCGAAGATCGCCTTTGGCACCACAACGGCTGGGAGGCCCGCGTCATCAAGAATGAAGACGACGATGGCTGGGCGGTTGCCATGACCCAGGACGGCCAGGCCGAGCCAAGCCTCGTAGGCCCATGGACGATGGGCCGCGACAAGAAAAGTCCCAAGCCACTTGACGTTTCTGCTTTCAACACCCTCGTCAAGACTGCCCACGAAGTCATGCGGCGGCATGAGCAGCACCTGGCGGCCCAACTGCACAAAGACATCCAGATCTTGGTGAATGGATCGCGCGTGACCATCTCTCTCGATATTGAGCCCGACGAGGACAATCCCTCCGCGACCCTCACCGCCACCGCAGAGGATGGCAGTGAGTTGGCCAAGGTTCGCGTCAGGCCGGACCATAGCCTCAGCCGAGCGTCGGCGCAACGTTGGGCCGATGCAGGCTATCCGCGCCCCAGCGAGGAATGAGCTTCAGGCCGCACCAGCTCGCGCGGATGCTTGGGTCGGCAGCGCTTATTCATAGGCCACCGTCGGTGACTCACGTCGACCGGGCTGCGCCCCCAAGGCGTGCGCGTGCGCGTCGTGAGCCGCAGCGCTCTCAGCACCTCCCCTCTACCGTAAGCTAGGCCTGGCCCCGATCGAATGAAAGCCATGGCAGCCGGCATCCAGACGCAAATCCCGCTGGACCGCTTTGGCACACCAGAGACGGAGATTGTTTCGGATGGGGGATGAGCCAGATGTGAAGCAGAGGGCCAACCTGTGCACGCCGTTTGAGCAGAGGGTCAGGCCGTGCTGCGTGCCACTGGGGGATAGACCACGCGGAATCGCTCGCAGGCCAGCAGCATGTCGTCGTTGAACGCCCGGCCTGCGCTTTCGCATTCTCTGCTGAAGTACGCAAAATGCGCTTCACGCCAGTAGGCCAGAGAGCCATCCCCTTCGCCCTCCGTGGCCGCAAATTCCGCCGTAACGGCGCTAAACGGCACGATATCGACCTGAACCGTCTCGATGATGCACAGCGGGATGTCATTGGAGTCGGTTACGACGCTCAAGTCACCGGGCTTGGGCACACCTTTGCCAGATGACTCGTAGGACCAGACGGATCCGGCAGTGGCGCGCTTGGTGCCTGCCAGCACGAGCTGCCCGAGTTCATCAGCCATCGACGGAGAGTCGCCAAAGCCGAAGGCTTCGTAGAACCTATCGTCCTGGATTCCGCCTTGCTCCAAAGAGTATGCGGACCACATCGAGAGAACGTGAGCTGGGATGGTCATGGTGCTAGATGTTGTGCGCTGCAGCGCCGTGCCAACCGCAATGCCTACGGCATAGTCTGATCACTGATGGCGCCTGAACGTCGCCAGGTTTGAAACGGGACGACCGTACCAACGTCCGAGTATAAATAGTCCTACTCAGCGCGTGCGCCCAACGATACCGAGAAACGCAAAGGGCTTCCGGGAACCCCTACTTCAGGCGTTGGTCTTCACCGATGTGCGGATGCCGCTACGCAGGGGCTCCCCGCGCGCAAACACTCGGCCCGCTTTTGGATTCCTATGCGTACTCCCAGCTGGCGCAACTGCAAAAAGCCGAAGCACCAAGCAGTTCTCACAACTTCCAATAGGCGCAAGCAGTGATGCGCCCTGCCTCCGCACAAGCCAGGCGCCCCATATGCGGTGGAATGCCATGGAACGCCTGGCTTGCTACTCCAGAGAGCCCTCACCGCTCCCCAAAAATCCCTTCTCAGCCAACAGCCCCTTGGCTAGGCTGCCCATCCACCAAGCGCCACAGCCCCAACGCATTGTCATTTTGCAAAGCCACCGGCCGCAGCGCATCGGGCAGGTCCTGGTAGCAGATCGGGCGCAAAAAGCGGTCGATCGCGCTGGCGCCGACGGAGGTGTACATGGCGTTGGAGGTGGCGGGGAAGGGGCCGCCGTGGACCATGGCGTGGCTCACTTCCACGCCGGTGGGGAAGCCATTGACGAGGATGCGGCCGCATTGGCGCTCCAGCACCGGCAACAGCGCGCGGGCGCTGTCGTGGTCGCCCTGCTCCAGGTGCAAGGTGGCGGTGAGCTGGCCTTCCAGCTGTTGTGCAACCTGCAGCAATTCGTCCACACTGCTGGCTTTGACGACGATGGAGGCGGGGCCAAACATCTCTGACTGCAAGGCCTCGTTTGCCAACAAGGTCTGGGCGCTGGTCACATACAGCGCGGCCTGCGCGGCGTTGGCATGGTCCGCGGCCACGCCGGTGGCCAGCTGCTCCACACCGGCAGCGGCTTGCACCTGCGCACGGCCGGCCTCATAGGCCTGGTGGATGCCGGCGGTCAGCATGGTTTGCGCGCCCTTGGCGCGGATGGCCGAGGCCGCTGCGCTGATAAAGGTCGTGAGCGCAGGGCTGTCGATAGCCAACACCAGGCCGGGGTTGGTGCAGAACTGCCCGGCCCCCATCGCCAGCGAATCGGCAAAGCCCTGGGCCAGGGCCTCGGGCCGCGCAGCCAGCGCCTGGGGCAGCAAGAAGACGGGGTTGATGCTGCTCATCTCGGCGTACACAGGGATGGGCTCCGCGCGGTTGTTGGCGATGCGCAAGAGCGCCAGGCCACCTTGGCGCGAGCCGGTAAAGCCGACGGCCTTGATCGCGGGGTGGGCCACCAGGGCCTCGCCCAGTTCACGGCCGGCACCCACCAGCAGCGAGAAAACGCCCTCGGGCATGCCCTGGCGCTGCGCGGCCTTTTGCACGGCCCGCGCCACCATCTCCGAGGTGCCCAGGTGCGCGCTGTGTGCCTTCACGATCACCGGCGCGCCAGCGGCCAGTGCCGATGCGGTATCGCCCCCCGCCACCGAGAACGCCAGCGGAAAATTGCTGGCGCCAAACACTGCCACCGGGCCCAGCGGGATCTTGGCCAGGCGCAGATCGGCACGGGGCAGCGGTTGGCGCTCAGGCTGGGCGGTGTCGATGGTGGCGCGCAGAAAATGGCCATCGCGCACCACCTGGGCAAACAGGCGCAGCTGGCCCACGGTGCGGCCGCGCTCACCCGTCAGCCGGGCAATCGGCAGTCCGCTCTCGGCATGGGCGCGCTCAATCAGCGCATCACCCAGATTCAGTATTTCTTCAGCAATCGCCTCCAAAAAGGCAGCGCGCTGCGCCAAGGGCAGGTTGCGGTAAGGGTCGAAGGCGGCAGCGGCCAGGCTGGCGGCCAGCTCGACCTCGTTGTTGCCA
The DNA here is from genome assembly GCF_000410635.1 of Comamonas sp. B-9. Taxonomy (NCBI): domain Bacteria; kingdom Pseudomonadati; phylum Pseudomonadota; class Betaproteobacteria; order Burkholderiales; family Comamonadaceae; genus Comamonas; species Comamonas sp. B-9. The sequence goes on along the minus strand of NZ_KE148614.1, from coordinate 10,201 downwards.
CCCAGGCCAAACTCGGGCTCGGCGATGGGGGCGTTCAGTGTGGGATTGAAGGCGCGTTGGCTGCCGCTGGTGCCGCGCAGGCTTCGGTAGCCAATGACCATATCTCCAGTGATCTGCATGGAGGGTTTCCTCAAGAAGTTGTGTTGGGGGGGAAAGATGAAGGGGATGCGCGTAGCGCGCCCAGCATGGCAAGACCCACCGCAGGCCAGCAGCACTGCGGCAGGTCCAGCCTATCAGGCCAGTATTCAGGCCATCACTCGTCCAGCGGCAGGCCGCTGCGGTCGCGGGCAATGCCCACCGCGACGATGGAGACCAGCGCACAGAGCACCAGGAAGATGACGACCGGCACATAGCTGCCGCTGTAGTAAGCGATCAGCGCGGTGGCTATCAGCGGCATCGGGCCGCCTACCAGGGCCGCACCAATCTGGTAGCCCAGCGACATGCCGGTGTAGCGGATGTCAGGCGGGAAGGCTTCGGCCAGCAGGGTGCCGATCATCGCGCCATAGCTGGACCAGATGATGCCCAGGCCCACACCGACAGCCAGCGCCGCTGCCCAGACGGACTTCTGGTCGAGCAGCCAGAAGTACGGAAAGATCCAGAGCATGAAGGCGATGCTGCCGCCGATGAAGACCTTCTTGCGGCCGATCTTGTCCGACAGGTGCCCAAAGAACAGCATGCAGGGGAAGGCGATCAGCGCGCAGACCAGCACGATATTGAGGATCGTCGCGCGGGCAAAACCGTGGTCCATCATGTACGAGATGGTGAAGGTGGCGTAGAGGAAGAAGGTCGAGGTCTCGACCACCTTGGCGCCGATGGCGATCAGCACTTGGCGCCAGTGGAACTGCAGGGTCTGCTTGATCGGAATGGGCGCGCTGCTGCGGCTGGCCTGGATTTTCTTGAACGATGGCGTCTCGCCCACCGCATTGCGGATCCACATGCCCACCATCACCAGCACGATCGAGCCCACAAACGGAATGCGCCAGCCCCAGGACAGGAAGGCCTCTTCGCTCATGCTTGCGCTCAGCAGCGAGGTGATGATATTGCCCAGCGCCAGGCCCAGCACCGCACCGGTCTGCGGCACGGCACCGAAAAAGCCACGCTTCTTGCGGGGCGAGTACTCGACCGCCAGCAGCACGCCACCACCCCACTCGCCGCCCAGCGCCAGGCCTTGCATCAAACGCAAAAAGGTCAGCAGGATGGGGGCCAATATGCCGATTTGCGCATAGTTGGGCAGCAGGCCCATCAGCACGGTCGACAGGCCCATCATCGACAAGGTCATCGCCAAGGTTTTTTTGCGGCCAATGCGGTCGCCGATGTGGGAGAAGATCACGCCGCCAATCGGGCGGATCAGGAAGGCCAGTGCAAATGTGGCCAGCGACAGCATCTGGCTGACCAGCGCGTTGTCGCTGGGGAAGAACTGCTTGGCAAAGATGATGGACGACATGGTTCCGTAGAGGAAATAGTCGTACCACTCGATGGTGCTGCCCACCGCGCTGCCAATCAGCGCGCGCCGGCGTTCCGCATCCGGAACCATGGTTTCCTTGTCGGCCATCGTGGCCGTGTGATTCAGAGAGCTGCTGCTCATGTCTCCACCTTTTGCTTGTTGGTTTGGGAATGTCTGCCTGTGCGCAAGCCTGCGGCCAGCCGTCCGTTGCAGCGGCGGGCCGGGCTTGCGTCAGTTTTTTGAAAATGCCGGATTACATCGACTGGCGCAGCATCTCGGCATAGTCGTCGGCGCTGGCCTCACGCGGGTTGGTGCGGTGGCTGTGGTCGGCCAGCGCGCCCTTGACGATGCGCTCAAACAGGTCTTCGGTCACACCCAGCTCAGCCAGGCCCGTGGGCAGCTGCAGGGCGCGGGACTTGGTAACCAGCGCCTCTTCCACCGACACGCCATCGGCCAGGCCCATGGCCTGCGCCAGGCGTGCGATCTTGTCTTCGCGCACCACCGACTCCGCCCCCCGGTTGAAGCGGATCACCGCTGGCAGCAGGATGGCGTTGAGCGTGCCATGGTGCAGCTTGGGGTTGATGCCGCCCAGCGAATGGCTGAGGCTGTGCACGCAGCCCAGGCCCTTCTGGAAAGCCAGCGCGCCTTGCAGCGAGGCGCTCATCATGTTGCTGCGCGCCTCCACATCGGCGGGATCGCGGAAAGCCACTTCGATATGGCGCCAGGCGCGCCAGAGGCCGTCGAGCGCAATGCCATCGGCCGGAGGGTTGAAGGCGGGCGCCAGAAAAGTCTCGATGCAGTGCGCAATCGCATCCATGCCGGTGGCAGCCGTCAGGCCCGCTGGCAGGCCCAGCGTCAGCTTGGGGTCGCAGATGGCGACCTTCGGGATCACATGGGGCGAGAGGATGCCGACCTTGCGGCCATCGTCCAGGATGATGATGGCGCCGCGCCCTACTTCGCTGCCAGTGCCCGCCGTGGTGGGCACCGCAATGATGGGCAAAGTGGCGGCAGTGATCTTGAGCGCGCCGCCCTCGATCAGCGCAAACTGGCGCAGCGGCCCTGCATGGCGGGCCGATACTGCCACCGCCTTAGCCAGGTCGATCGATGAGCCGCCACCCACGGCGACGATGCCGTCGCAGGCGCTGTTATTGAGCGCCTCGACGCCAGCGCGCACGGCCGTCTCCGACGGGTTGGGCGGCGTGCCATTGAACACGCCGAACCGGGCCGTGCCCAGTGCCTGCTTGACCTGGTCGATGATGCCGGCCGCCTCCACCCCTTTGTCGGTCACGATCAAAGGATTGGTAATACCCAGCTTCTCGCACACATCTTTTAGTTCCGCCAGTACACCGGCGCCAAAGCGCACTTCGGTCACATAGTTGATCAGAGCCATAACGTTTTACCAGTTATATCCATTGCTATCAGAAGGCCCGAAGTCTAGGCAGCGCAGCCCATTCGGTACACTGACGGCTTCCCATACCGATATAACTTTTATTCATGGCCAGCGGCATCCCCAGCCTCAATTCCGTCATGTCGCGCCTGCATGCCAAGCAGCTGCGCCTGCTCATCGCCATCGAGGAAAGTGGCTCCCTGCTTGGCGCTGCGGACAAAGTCGGCCTCACGCAGCCGGGCGCCAGCAAGGCGCTGCGCGAGCTGGAGTCGACCTTGCAGGTGGACCTGTTCGAGCGCACCAACCGAGGGTTAATCCCGACGGAGGCCGGGCACTGCGCGCTGCGTTTTGCCCGCCTGATCCAGTCGGACATCAACCAGCTGCGCTTTGAGCTCGATGCCATCGCCAGCGGCGTGGGCGGCCACCTGGCCATTGGCACCATCATGGGCGCGGTGCCGCTGCTGTCCGATGCGCTGTCGAACGTGCTCGCGCGCCAGCCGCATATGTCGGTGGAGATCATCGAAGACACCAGCGCCACTCTGCTGGGCATGATCGAGCGCGGCCAGATCCATGCGGCCATCTGCCGCTCCTCGGTCAGCCGCACGCCCGAGGTCTATGAGTCGCTGTTCATCAAGCAGGAGTCGCTGTCGGTGATTGCCAGCGTGCGCCACCCTGCGATGGGCGCCAAGGCCGTGCAGTTGCGGGACCTGCAGGACAGCCGCTGGCTGGTCTACCGCGCCCGCATGCCCATGCGCCGCTTACTCGAGCGCGAGTTCCATGAAGCAGGACTCCACTTCCCTTCGCACCTGATCGAAACCACCTCGGCGCTGGCCACCGTCACCATGCTCGGCCGCAACAACGACCTGGTAGCCCTGGTCTCCGACGACATCGCGACCTACTTCTCGCGCAATGGCCTGGTCGGCACCATCGATCTGACCCTGCAATCGCGCAGCGAGCCCTATGAGCTGGTGCTGCGCAAGGGCGCACCCCGCAGTGCCGCGCTGGGGCTGTTGGTGGCGGCGCTGTGCGGCACATAAGGCATCCAGAGAGAAAGACGGCTGCATAGCGGCGTTTTGCAGCTGGATATCTGCTGCTCTAGCCGCATTAACGTAAGTTTATGTAATAAAAATACTGCTAGGATGGGGCACAGCGCTCCTGTTCGTCAGGACCAAGTTCGTTTTTATTCAATGAGTCATTGGTGTATCTCAGTGACCGGGCCAGGCAACGATGCCCATGACTTTTTCACGCTAAGAATTCAAACGAATAACCAGCAGCAAATAACAAATAGCACATGAACACCACGCAGATTGCGATCGCAGCGGCCAGCCTTGTCCTGCTGGGGGATGCACGCCTTATGCCTACCAGGGACGCATGTCCCAGGATGAGCAGCTGAAGATCTACCAGGATGTGGAGACCTCGCGCCGAGAAGCCGCCCGGAATTTTGAGAAATATGCGGCGATTTGCCTGGCTGAGTTTCCGAATGCCACTGACGCCAAGAACGATGGCAACCAGCATCTGTCGGACCAGTGGGCGGTCAATGTCGCGATGGTCTCTGATGGTGATCCGCTGGTCTGCTCGGTCAACCGGGACAACCTGACCGTGGAGCGCATCCACAGTGGCTCGCGCACGATGGCACTGGGCGAGTACCGGGCCTACCTCAAGGGCGAATTGGCGCCCAGCGTCTACCAGTCCAAGGATGTGTCGCTGGGCCCATCGGACAAGTACCTGTTGGCACCGCGCCCCACCCTGCATCTGTCGCGCCTGGTATGGGATGACCTGGCTGCGCCGGAGCGCCAGCTGCTGGAAGCGAACTACAGCATCGACTACTTCGCCGCCGCAGAGTTCGGCACCATCATTGATGTGCAAGGGGTCGATGAATCCACGCCGGGCACGCACGCGGGCGCGGCCATTGGCAGCGCCGTCGCCAGCGCCGCCTATATTGACCGCGCGATTCGCGGTGGACACAACTACTCCGTCGGGGTCAACCTGGCGGTCGGGATACTGGGGGCCGTGCTCGGCTCGCTGGCGGACAAGCCCGCCGTCACGCAATTCCAGTTCCGCTACACCGTCAAGAAAGGCGATGGCGAGCTGGACTATGTCCACCAGGTCCAGGAGACGGCCTTCCGCAGCTCGCCGGGCACCTGCGTGCTGTTGCCCACCTTGCAAGCCGCCACCCAGCAGCTGTGCGACCAGACCCCGGACAGCCTGAGAAAACGCCACCTGGCCAAGCTGCAAGCTGCGGCGGCGACCGCAACAGCAACAGCAACAGCAACAGCAACAGCAGCACCCGCGCCCCAAGCAGACTGAAGCGAGTTGAGCGGCCACCCAGCCCCCTCCATGTGCCAAGCACCGCCGGATGGCGGTGGCCGTCCCTGCGGCGCAGGACTGGCGCGTCCAATCCTCAGGTCACCGAACGCGCTGCATCGCGGCGGATCGATAGCACACCAATCAGGCCAATAATGGCCGCGGCAATCACAAAATACGCGGGCGACTGCTTGTTCTCGGTCATCTGCACCAGCTTCACAGCCACATAGGGGGCGGTGCCGCCCGCGATGATCACACCGAAATTCCAGCCGGTGGCAACGCCGGTGTAGCGGTACTGGGGCTGGAACAGCAAGGGCAGCAAGGTGTAGGCGCTGACCTGGGTGGCAACGGTGTTGAGCATCAGCACCACATAGGCCCAGGCGGCAACCATCAGGCTGCGCTCCATCAGGCCCATCATCGGGTAGGTCAGGATGATGTAGCCGATCAGGCCCACGAGCATCAGGCGGCGCAGGCCGATGCGGTCACCGATGTAGCCGCCCAGCGGCATCAGCAGCGCAGACAGGCCAATCGCCAAGGTGGCAACCCAGTACACATTGCCAGCGGGGTAGCCCAGCTGCTTGACCAGGTGGATGCTCATGTAGGTGAGGCCGATGTAGGCCGTGCCATTGGTGGCGGCGCTGATCGCGGTCGATTGCAGCAGTGCCTTGGTTTGCAGGCGGAAGACCGCGCCAATGGGCGAATGTTCCTTTTTCTCGGGCTTGCCCTCATAGGTTTCGCGCACGCGCGTGCGGGCCCAGATGCACAGCAAGGTCAAGGGCAGCGCCAGCAAAAAGGGAATGCGCCAGCCCCAAGAACTCATCTGCTCGGGCGTGGTGAGTGCGGTGACCGCACCGGCCACGGCCGCTGCCACGGCAAAGCCGCCCGTCGATCCCATGGGGGTGAAGGCGCCAAAGGTGGCCTTCATGTGCGGTGGCGACGACTCCGAGATAAAGGTGGCCGAGCCCCCTACTTCGCCACCGGCCGAGAAGCCTTGCAGCAGCCGCACCAGCACCAGCAAGGCGGTGGCAAAGTAGCCCATCTGCTCAAAGGTCGGCAGCAAGCCCATCAAGGTGCTGCCAATGCCCATGCAGATCAGGGTGCCCAGCAGCGCCGTCTTGCGGCCATACTTGTCACCGATATGGCCAAACACAATGCCGCCCAGCGGCCGCACAAAGTAGGCCGTGCCAAACACCGCCAGTGCGGCCAGCAGCGATACCGTGGGGTCGCCGCTGGGGAAGAACAGCGGCGCAATCACCACCGCCATATAGCCGTAGAGGCTGAAATCGTAGTACTCGATCAAGGTGCCCACAAAACCCGAAACCGCTGCGCGTTTGGCATCGGCGGGTGCTCCGCTCTCACTGGCCTGCGCGGCTGTGCCAGCGCTCAAGGTGTTCGCATTCGTCATGATTCATCCATTCGGAAAGGTGGTTTGGATAAGGGCAGCTGCCTGAGAACCTGTTCAAAGGGCCACCCCGGGGTTCACATCGGCGCCGAGGGCTTTATTGCCCCCTTGTCTCGTGGCACCGGTGTTCAAGACGGAAACCGGGAAATGCTGGGGTGGGTAGGTGCTAGGGCACGACGACTCCTTTGCCAATGGCCTGGCGCTGGCGCACGGCCTCCAGCGCAGCAGGCGTTTCCTCCAGCGAGAAGCGCTGGGAAATCAGCGGCCGCAACCGCTCCTGGGTGTAAAGCTCGGCCAGGGCCTCAATGTCGGCCACCACATGGGCGCGCTCGCGCTGCAGGTAGTCGCCCCAGAACACGCCCACGATGGCGCAGCCTTTGAGCAAGGGCAGATTGAGTGCGATGCGCGGAATCTCACCGCCGGCAAAGCCCAGCACCAGAAAGCGCCCGCGCCAGGCGGTGCTGCGCAGGGCCGGTTCGCTGAAGCGCCCGCCCACCACATCGCAGACCACATCCACGCCCCGCCCGCCGGTGATGGCCTTGAGCCGCTCGCGCAAATCCTCGCGTTCGTAGTCGATGGTTTCATCCGCGCCATGCGCGCGGCAGGCGGCCAGCTTTTGTGGCGACGAGGCTGCCGCAATCACCCTTGCGCCCATGGCCTTGGCCAGCTCGATGCAGGCAATGCCCACACCGCCTGCTGCGCCCAGCACCAGTACCGTTTCGCCCGCTGCCAGGTCTGCCCGGTCGCGCAGCGCGTGGTAGGCCGTGCCATAGGTCATCAAGAGGGAGCCCGCCACCTCAAACGGCAGGCCGGCCGGCATGGGGAAGAGCGCAGCAGGCTGCACGCAGATCTGCTGCGCAAAGGCGCCCCAGCCCACAAAGCCGATCACGGCCTGGCCTGGACTCAGCCCCTGCACGTCGGCGCCCAGCTCTTCCACCACGCCAGCAAATTCGCCCCCAGGGCTGAACGGCAGTGTCGGCTTGAACTGGTAGCGGGCTTCGATGATGAGGGTGTCGGGGTAGTTGATGCCAGCCGCCTTGACGGCGACGACCACCTCGCCGGGGGCGGGCTGGAGCGCAGGCAGATCGCGCAGCTGCAGCGCCGATGGCGGGCCAAACTGTTCGCAGACGACAGCCTTCATCGCGCGCCTCCTTGCTTGAACATCCGCCGCACCACCGACTCGGCCACACAGGCGGGCTTGCTCTCGCCTTCCAGCTCTACCGTGGCGTTAAAGAGCATCTGCACACCACCGGTGACCCGGCTGACGTCGGTCAACACAAAGCGGCTGCGCACCCGGCTGCCTGCCCGCACTGGCTGCATAAAGCGCACGCGGTTCAGGCCGTAGTTGATGCCCAGGTCGCAAAACGGCAGCAGCCCGGGCATAAAGTCCTCATAGTGCTTGCCCAGCAGCGACAGCGTGAGGAAGCCATGCGCAATCGTGCCGCCAAAGCCAGACTCCTGCGCTGCACGCGCCGGGTCTACATGTACCCACTGAAAATCGCCGGTCGCCTCGGCAAAGCGGTCGATGCGGGTCTGGTCCACCTCCACCCAAGGGCTGACATACAGCTCGGTGCCGGTCAGCGCCTGCAGATCGTCCACGCTCTGGCAGGCGGGCACCTGCAGGCCAGGGTCTTGGGCGGGCGGGTTCCGTAAATCGTTCATATCGCCTCCTTAGCGCCCCTTGAACACGGGGCTGCGCTTGTGCAAAAAGGCCTGCACGGCTTCCTGGAAATCCTCGGTCATGAGGCCCAGCACCTGGGCATGGTTCTCCAGTTCAATGGCTGCGGCCAGGCTCGGGGCATCCAGGTTTTGCCACATCAGTCGCTTGGTGTGGGCCGTGGCATACGGCGCATGGGCGGCGATCTGGCGCGCGCACTGCAAGGCCCGCTCCAGCAGCTCGGCAGCAGGCAGCACGTCGCTCACCAGGCCTATGCGCAGCGCCTCGTCCGCAGCGACGGGCCGGCCGCTCAGCATCAGCTCAAAGGCGCGCCCGGCACCGATGAGGCGCGGCAGGTGGTAGCTGATGCCGCATTCACCGGCGGTGATGCCGATCTTGATGGCCCCCACATGGAAGGCCGCCTGCTGCGCGGCAAAGCGCACATCGGCCGCCAAGGCCAGCGCCATGCCGGCGCCGACTGCCACGCCGTTGACAGCGGCGATCACCGCCACACTGGTCTCGCGCAGGCGCTGCACCAGGCTAGCAAAGTGCTGCTGCAAGTCCATGTTCTCGCGCACCGTGGCCGGCGGCTGCCCGTTCTCGTCCAGCAAGGATTTGAGGTTCAGCCCGGCGCAAAAGCCCTCCCCCTCGCCGCTGATGACCAGCACGCGTAGGCTCGCATCCGCCAGGCAGGTATCCAGCAACGCATGCAAAAACTGCAGATCGGGCAGGCTCAGCGCATTGAGGCGCGTGGCACGCGTCAGGCGCAGCAAGGCAATGCCCGGCTGCAGGGTCTCCAGGGTGGCGGCATCGTTTGGCATGCGGACGCCCTCCTTCAAGCCTGGGCGGCCAGCAGCTCTTGGCGCAGCACGCGCTTGAGCAGCTTGCCGTTGGCATTGCGCGGCAGCAGATGGCGGCTGATGGTAAAGCTCTCGGGCACCTTGTAGTCGGCCAGGCGTTCTGCGCAAAAGCGGCGCAGCGCCTCGGCCTCGGTGTGCCTGTCGTCGCGCAAGGTCACAAACACATGCACGCGCTCGCCCAGCACCGGGCAGGGTTTGGCCACGACGGCGGCTTCCAGCACATCGGGGTGTTCGCACAAGGCGTTCTCCACCTCCACGCTGAAGATCTTGTAGCCGCCCCGGTTGAGCATGTCCTTGCGCCGGTCCATCACATAGACAAAGCCCTGCGCGTCCATGCGGCCCACATCGCCGCTGCGCCAGTAGCCAGCCACAAAGTTCTCCTGCGTGGCCTGTGGGTTGTTCCAGTAGCCCTTGGCCACCATCGGGCCCTTGAGCCAGAGCTCGCCCACCTCATCGGCCGGCAAGGGTCGGCCATCGTCGTCCATCACCGCAATATCGGCGCAAGGCAGCGCCAGGCCTACGCTGGCCAGGTGCGTGCGCGTCAGCTGCGCGGGCATCACCGCTACGGGCGACGTGGTCTCGGTCGCGCCATAGCAGTTGGACAGGCGCAGCCCCGGCAGCCATTGCGCCAGCCGGTCAATGGTCTCGGGCGGCATGGGCGCGCCGCCAAAGCCGCCCACGGTCCAGTGCGACAGGTCATGCTGGCGGTAGTTTTCCTGCAGTAACAGCAGCTGGTACATCGCCGGCACCATGATCGTGAAGCTGATGCGCTCCTGGGCGGCCAGCGGCAGCATCTCGGCCGCCTTGAAATGGGGCACCACCACCAGGGTGCCGCCCAGGCCCAGGGTCACCGCCATCAGCGCCACCAGGCCGGTGACATGGCTGAGCGGCACCACGGCGCAGCCCCGCACCGAGGCATCCAGCCCCAGCGCCTGCGCGTAGTGCAGGATGGTATGCACAATGCCCAGGTGCGTCAGCATCGCCCCCTTGGGGAAACCGGTGGTGCCCGAGGTGTAGACCAGCATCGCCAGGTCTTCCTCATCCAAAGCCTCGCACTCCAGCAGCTGCGCAAAGGCCTGGGCCGCATCGGGCGCGCCGCCCACCACCACCTGGTGCCGCAGCGCCGGCGTCTCGCCCATGCCGGCCA
>NZ_APCR01000176.1:0-10713 GCF_000410635.1 Comamonas sp. B-9 | reverse complement strand
AAGGTTTAGTGCAGACCGTGCCACCAGCAACAATTTGATTGCGTCAAAACGAATGAAACTTTGCGGAAGCAATTTTTATTCAGTAATGACGAATATTCTTCAAGAATGTGAATCTGGGCGACCAGGTTTACAGCAAAGATATTCACATTACGGCATAACGCGCGAGGTGAGAGACCTCGCAAAGCAGTTGCTTGCTTCTTTTGCGATGAGATCTAGAGATAGATGTCAAAGTTATAGGGTCAAGTGACTAAGAGCATGTGGTGGATGCCTTGGCGATGATAGGCGACGAAAGACGTGATAGCCTGCGATAAGCTTCGGGGAGTTGGCAAATAAACTTTGATCCGGAGATTTCTGAATGGGGGAACCCACCTAGCAATAGGTATCACTGCGTGAATACATAGCGCAGTGAAGCGAACCTGGAGAACTGAAACATCTAAGTACCCAGAGGAAAAGACATCAACCGAGATTCCGATAGTAGTGGCGAGCGAATTCGGAAGAGCCTTGCAGTGATAGTCAGTGTGTTAACAAAACGGAATGGAAAGTCCGGCCATAGTGGGTGATAGCCCCGTATGTGAAAACGCATTGGTGGTACTAGGCTGCAGACAAGTAGGGCGGGGCACGAGAAACCCTGTCTGAATATGGGGGGACCATCCTCCAAGGCTAAATACTCATCATCGACCGATAGTGAACAAGTACCGTGAGGGAAAGGCGAAAAGAACCCCGGGAGGGGAGTGAAATAGATCCTGAAACCGCATGCTTACAAAAAGTCGGAGCCCTTAGGGGTGACGGCGTACCTTTTGTATAATGGGTCAGCGACTTACATTCAGTGGCAAGCTTAACCGAATAGGGAAGGCGTAGAGAAATCGAGTCCGAATAGGGCGACAAGTCGCTGGGTGTAGACCCGAAACCAAGTGATCTATCCATGGCCAGGATGAAGGTGCCGTAACAGGTACTGGAGGTCCGAACCCACTAGTGTTGCAAAACTAGGGGATGAGCTGTGGATAGGGGTGAAAGGCTAAACAAACTTGGAAATAGCTGGTTCTCTCCGAAAACTATTTAGGTAGTGCCTCAAGTATTACCTGCGGGGGTAGAGCACTGTTTAGGCTAGGGGGTCATGGCGACTTACCAAACCTATGCAAACTCCGAATACCGCAGAGTACAGCTTGGGAGACAGAGCACCGGGTGCTAACGTCCGGACTCAAGAGGGAAACAACCCAGACCGCCAGCTAAGGTCCCTAAAACGGGCTAAGTGGGAAACGAAGTGGGAAGGCTAAAACAGTCAGGATGTTGGCTTAGAAGCAGCCATCATTTAAAGAAAGCGTAATAGCTCACTGATCGAGTCGTCCTGCGCGGAAGATGTAACGGGGCTAAGCCAGTTACCGAAGCTGCGGATGCACAATTTTACTGTGCGTGGTAGGAGAGCGTTCTCTAAGCCTGTGAAGGTGTCTGGTAACGGATGCTGGCGGGATCAGAAGTGCGAATGCTGACATGAGTAGCGTTAAAGCGGGTGAAAAGCCCGCTCGCCGTAAGCGCAAGGTTTTCTACGCAACGTTCATCGGCGTAGAGTAAGTCGGCCCCTAAGGTGAGGCAGAGATGCGTAACTGATGGGAAACGGGTCAATATTCCCGTACCGATGTGTAGTGCGATGTGGGGACGAAGAAGGTTAGCTCAGCCAACTGTTGGATATGTTGGTTCAAGCCTGTAGTCGTGCTCGGTAGGCAAATCCGCCGGGCTAAGATGAGGGGTGATAACGGGTCTGCTTGCAGACGAAGTGAGTGATACCCAGCTTCCAGGAAAAGCCACTAAGCTTCAGCTACACACGACCGTACCGCAAACCGACACTGGTGCGCGAGATGAGTATTCTAAGGCGCTTGAGAGAACTCAGGAGAAGGAACTCGGCAAATTGACACCGTAACTTCGGGAGAAGGTGTGCCCTCAGTAAGTGAAGTTGTACAAATGGAGCTAAACGGGGTTGCAAAGAATAGGTGGCTGCGACTGTTTAATAAAAACACAGCACTCTGCAAACACGAAAGTGGACGTATAGGGTGTGACGCCTGCCCGGTGCTGGAAGATTAAATGATGGGGTGCAAGCTCTTGATTGAAGTCCCAGTAAACGGCGGCCGTAACTATAACGGTCCTAAGGTAGCGAAATTCCTTGTCGGGTAAGTTCCGACCTGCACGAATGGCGTAACGATGGCCACACTGTCTCCTCCTGAGAGTCAGCGAAGTTGAAATGTTTGTGATGATGCCATCTCCCCGCGGAAAGACGGAAAGACCCCATGAACCTTTACTGTAGCTTTGTATTGGACTTTGAACAGATCTGTGTAGGATAGGTGGGAGGCTTTGAAGTGAGGATGCTAGTTCTCATGGAGCCAACGTTGAAATACCACCCTGGTGTGTTTGAGGTTCTAACCTTGGTCCATTATCTGGATCGGGGACAGTGCATGGTAGGCAGTTTGACTGGGGCGGTCTCCTCCCAAAGCGTAACGGAGGAGTTCGAAGGTACGCTAGTTACGGTCGGACATCGTGACGATAGTGCAATGGCATAAGCGTGCTTAACTGCGAGACTGACAAGTCGAGCAGATGCGAAAGCAGGACATAGTGATCCGGTGGTTCTGTATGGAAGGGCCATCGCTCAACGGATAAAAGGTACTCTGGGGATAACAGGCTGATACCGCCCAAGAGTTCATATCGACGGCGGTGTTTGGCACCTCGATGTCGGCTCATCTCATCCTGGGGCTGTAGTCGGTCCCAAGGGTATGGCTGTTCGCCATTTAAAGAGGTACGTGAGCTGGCTTTAAAACGTCGTGAGACAGTTTGGTCCCTATCTTCCGTGGGCGCTGCAGATTTGAGGAAGCCTGCTCCTAGTACGAGAGGACCGGAGTGGACACACCTCTGGTGTATCGGTTGTCACGCCAGTGGCATTGCCGAGTAGCTATGTGTGGAAGAGATAACCGCTGAAAGCATCTAAGCGGGAAACTCGTTCCAAGATGAGATCTGCCGGGGGCTTGACCCCCCTGAAGAGTCGTTCTAGACCAGGACGTTGATAGGTTGGGTGTGGAAGCGCAGCAATGCGTTAAGCTAACCAATACTAATTGCTCGTGCGGCTTGACCCTATAACTTTGATTGGCCTCGCCCTTAGATGGGGCCCAATGCAAAGAACACTGCAACTGCAGTTATGCCAAAGACTTGAGATCAGACCATGATGGGCACCACAGCGTGTTACAATCACTGGCTCAGGTCGGCGCAATCAAATTAAACGCTGATAGCACCAAGCCCCAAAAGCTTGATGCCGACTCTATGAATTCGCTTCAAAAGCAGCAATGCCCTGATCTACCGATCAGCGCAAAGCCGCCAAGGAGCAAAAAGTTATGCCTGATGACCATAGCAAGTTGGTACCACTCCTTCCCATCCCGAACAGGACAGTGAAACGACTTCGCGCCGATGATAGTGCGGATTCCCGTGTGAAAGTAGGTCATCGTCAGGCTTTTATACTGATCAACCCCTCTGCTCTACCGAGTAGAGGGGTTTTTCTTTTTATCTCGCTGCAGCAGCGGTCTGTGGCTGGCGTGAAGGGGTTGGGATGCAGTTGCAGGATATGTTGTATTCGCAGGGTTTTGGTGTGCGCCGCGTGTGCTCGGGCCTGGTGCAACAAGGCTGGGTGCAGTTGTGGGATGCACAGGCGAACGAATGGGTTGCGGAGACGGATTCGACCGCCGACATAGAGCCCGAGGGCCTGCGCTTCAAGGTGCAGGGCGTGGAGTGGGAATACCATGCGCTGGGCTATGTGCTGCTGAACAAGCCAGCCGGCACCGAGTGCTCGCAAAAGCCTTCGGCCTATCCCAGCATCTACAGCCTGCTGCCGGTGCCGCTGCGCACGCGCCCCAACAAGAACGCCATCCAGGGTTTGCAGGCCGTCGGCCGCCTGGACCAGGACACGACTGGCATGCTGCTGCTGAGCGACGACGGCCAGTTCATCCACCGCATGAGCTCGCCCAAGAAGCATGTGCCCAAGCGCTACCAGGTGACGGCCAAGCATGCGGTGACCGAGCAGCAGGTCGAGCGTCTGTTGGCCGGTGTGGTGCTGGATGACGACCCCAAGCCAGTGAAGGCTGCGGCCTGCGTGAAGACGGGTGACAACACGCTGGATCTGACCTTGACCGAAGGCAAATACCACCAGGTCAAGCGCATGCTGGCAGCGGTCGGTAACCGGGTGGAGGGCCTGCACCGGGCGCAGATTGGTGGCCTGGTGCTGAGCGATGAGCTCAAGCCGGGCGAGTGGCGCTGGTTGAAGGCCGACGAGCTGGCACTGCTCAAGCCCTGATGGTTTTGGGCCTGCTGTAGCTTTGGCGCAAGTTCAACGATTATTTACATCGCCAATCGTCCCTGCGTCGTGCTGCAATTTATCGCGGGCGGCTACACTCGCTGCGTTACTAGTAGGAATCGCTTGTGAAGCCTTTCGTTTTTGCCCGTTCTCTGCTTGCGGTGATGGCCTTTGCCGCCACTGCGGTGCATGCTGCCAACCCCATTTTGGTGCTCAATTCGCTGGATGCCAGCATCAGCGTGATTGACCCTACGACCTGGAAAGAGGTCAAGCGCATTCCTACGGGCAAGGAGCCCCACCACCTGTACCTGACGCCGGACAGCAAGTCGGTGATTGTGGCCAATGCGACCGGTGACTCGCTGACCTTTGTCGATCCCAAGACGGCCGAGGTGCAGCGCGTGATTCAGGGCATCTCCGACCCCTACCATCTGCGTTTTTCGCCCGACATGAAGTGGTTTGTGACGGCAGCCAACCGCCTCAACCACATCGACATCTACCGCTGGGATGGGCAAGAGCCCAAGCTGGTCAAGCGCATTGCCACCGGCAAGACGCCCAGCCACCTGTGGATCGACAGTAAGAGCCGGACGATCTACTCGACCATGCAGGACAGCGATGAGCTGGTCGCGATCGACATCGCCACCCAGACCCTGAAATGGCGCACCAAGACGGGGCAGATGCCCGCTGACTTGTATGGCAGCCCGGACGACAAATTCGTTTTTGTCGCACTGACCGGCAGCGACGGCGTGCAGGTGTTTGATGTGAGCGGCGCAGAGCCCCAGCTGGTCAAGACCATCAAGACCGACAAGGGTGCACACGCCTTCCGCGCGACCGGCGATGGCCGCCATCTTTTTGTCAGCAACCGGGTGGCCAATACCATCAGCAAGCTCGACATGCTGAGCCAGACGGTCGTTGACCGCTATCCCGGCCCCAGCGGCCCTGACTGCATGGATGTGAGCCCGGATG
Organism: Comamonas sp. B-9; assembly: GCF_000410635.1. NCBI lineage: Bacteria > Pseudomonadati > Pseudomonadota > Betaproteobacteria > Burkholderiales > Comamonadaceae > Comamonas > Comamonas sp. B-9. The sequence continues at coordinate 5,426 of NZ_APCR01000176.1, read as the reverse complement.
GCCGCTATATCTACCTCAGCTCGCGCTGGGCGGGCAAGATGAGCGTGATCGATACGGTCGAGCGCAAGGTGGTCAACCAGGTGAAGGTGGGCAAGTCGCCGCATGGCATCTGGGTGCTGGACCACGCACCGCGCTAGTGCATGGCCCGTGCATTGTTGAGTCAGTAGCAGAGGGGATCTCCACGCCATGCGCAGCACATTTTTCTGGCTTCTGGCCGCAAGTTGGGGCAGCGCAGCTGCCTTTGCCCAGCCTGCTGCTCCAGCGCCTGCCGCTGCAGCCACTGCGGCAGGCAGCTGCAGCAAGCCTGTCTATCTGACCTTGGACACCGGCCACATGGGCGTGGCCAACCAGATCGCCGACGTCTTGCGCAAGACGCAGGTGAAGGTGACCTTCTTTGCCGCCAATGAGCGCACCAAGGAGGGCGATGGCAGCCTGGGTGACCACTGGGCCCCTTGGTGGCGCGCGCGTGCTGCAGAAGGCCATGTCTTTGCCTCGCACACCTGGGACCATACCTACTGGCGTGGCGACATCAAAGTGCCGGCAGGTGCTGCGCCCCGCTTCAAGGTGCAGCCTTCGCAAGGCCCGCAGGCCGGGCAGCGTTTTGAATGGTCGGCCGCACAGTACTGCGCGCAGATCCAGCAATCTGAAGACCGCTTGGCCAAGATCACCGGCGTCAAGCCTTTGCCGCTGTTCCGCGCGCCCGGCGGCAAGACCTCGCCCAGCCTGATTGCGGCGGCCAGGCGCTGCGGCTATGCCCATGTGGGCTGGTCGCCAGCGGGCTTTCTGGGCGATGAATTGCCCAGCGACAAGTACCCCAACCAGCAGTTGCTGGACAAGGCGCTGCGCGACATCCGCCCCGGCGATATCTTGCTGGCCCACCTGGGCATCTGGGACCGCAAGGACCCCTGGGCACCCGCCGTGCTGCAGCCCTTGATTGAAGGCTTGCAGGCCAAGGGATTTTGTTTTGCCACCTTGCGTGAGCACCCGCAGTACCAAGATTGGATTCGTCAGCATGGTGGCTGAGAGCGCTTGTCGTAGCGCACACTGGCGGCTGCAGGGCTTGCGGCCCGGTTTGAACTAATGGTTTGCCATGGAATTTCTCAGCACGCTTTTTGACAACGCACAGCAGTGGCTGTTTGAGCAGTTGCTGCAGCCGCTGCTGTTCAACCTCGGCCTGGCCAGCTATCTGGAAGATGGCTACACGGCAGCGGGCTGGTTCCTCGTAGGCTGCCTGCAGATCCTCGTCATGGTGCTGGTGATTGCGCCCTTGCAGCGCTGGCGGCCGGTCGAGGCCGTGACCGACCGGCATGCGATCCGTGTGGACATGCTCTACACCTTTATCCATCGCCTGGGCCTGTTCCGCCTGGCCTTGTTCTTTACCATCGATCCGCTGTGGGACATGGTGGTGGGCGCGCTGCGCGTGCGCGGCTTTGAGACCTGGCACCTGGACGCGCTCTGGCCTGGCGTGACCGACCTGGGCTGGGTCAGCCTGTTGATCTACCTGGTGGTGTTCGACTTTGTCGCCTACTGGATCCACCGGGGCCAGCACCAGTTTGTCTGGTGGTGGCGCCTGCATGCCTTGCACCATTCGCAGCAACAGATGACGATGTGGAGCGACAACCGCAACCACCTGCTCGATGACCTGGTGCATGACAGTATTCTGGTGTTTGTCGCCGTGTTGATCGGTGTCGCACCCAGCCAGTTTGTGGCGATTGTCGCGATCACCCAGCTGAGCGAAAGCCTGCAGCATGCCAATCTGCGCCTGTGGTTTGGCCGCCTGGGTGAGCGGCTGTGGATCAGCCCGCGTTTTCACCGCCGTCACCATGCGATCGGCATCGGCCATGAGTCGCCTGCCAACAATGCCGCGCCCAACACCGCTGTGAAAGCCGGCGAGGCTGCCCCGCGCACCCGCTTGGGGGGCTGCAATTTTGGTGTGCTGCTGCCATGGTGGGATATGCTTTTTGGCACCGCCAACTTTGAGCTACGCTATGACCCCACCGGCATCCGTGACCAGGTGCAGCCCAACCGGCAAGGGCAGCTGCGCGATTACGGGCGCGGCTTTTGGAGCCAGCAATGGCGTGGGGTACTGCGCCTTTTGGGCCGCGCCTAGGTGCGGCACACCCGCTTGATACCGAATCACTGAGCGGCCCGCCAGCCTGGCCACCCGCCCAGATACACAAGGAGTTCACCCCATGCCCCTCGCGTCTGCGGGCTCCCGCCTGATGTTTGATGCCTTCTGGCGTGCCGCCGCCTATTGTTTCCGGCCCCGGGTCTTGCTGCTGTCGGTGCTGCCACTGGTGGTGATGCTGGTGGCCTTGGGTGGCTGGAGCTATTTTTACTGGTCGGGCGCCGTGGCGACGATGCAGCACTGGGTGGAGACGATTGGCTGGCTGCGCACGGTATTCAGCTGGTTTGGCAGCAGTGGCACCGAAGGTTTTGCGGCCGGCATTGCGCCCTTTGTGGTGCTGATCCTGATCACGCCGGTGGCAGCGGTGGTCGCGCTGCTGGTGATTGCGCTTTTGATGACGCCGGCCCTGGTCAACATGGTGACCGAGCAGCGCTTTGCCCGGCTGGAGAAGAAGCAGGGCATGGGTCTGGTCACCAGCGTGCTCTGGGCCTTGAGCACCTCGGCGGTGGCCATTGTGGCCTTTGTCGTCACCATGCCGCTGTGGCTGATCCCGCCTTTGGTGCTGATTGTGCCGCCCGTCATCTGGGGCTGGCTGACCTACCGCGTGATGAGTGTGGATGCCCTTGCCGAGCATGCCAGCAAGGCTGAGCGCGACACGCTGCTGCAGCGCCACCGCTGGCCGCTCTTGCTGATGGGCATCATCTCGGGCTATATCGGCATTGCGCCCAGCGTTGTCTGGGCCTCGGGCATGGTGTTCACCATTGGCTTTGTCGTGCTGATACCCATTGCCGTGTGGATCTATGCCATCACCTTTGCGTTTTCCTCGCTGTGGTTCATCCACTTCTGCCTGGCCGCGCTGCAGCAGCTGCGGATCGAGAATGGCGACCTGGGCGCGCAGCCGCAGCCGCCGGTGGCGGAGCCGCTCGTGGCCGATACATCCGATGCCGGCTTGCTGGCCGATGGCACGGAGCCCAAGTAAGAACCTCTTCAAAGAGGGAAGGGCGCGGAGCAGGGCATGTGCCAATGGGCTCGGCCAGTGCCTCAGCCGCCTACGCACCAATGTGGTGCATAAATAACTATTTTGGTGCATGTGCGCCATCCGCATAAAGTGCTGTTAGTTTTGCACCATCTTGGTGCTTGCTCGGCAATGCAGGCCCTGGTCTGCACGGATCTGGGCGGTGGGATGCAAAATCCTCGTCGCCCCTCGGAGGCCCAGGCCAAAAGCGCGGTACAGTCTGGCATTGGGCACAGTCCGGCTGCGATCGCGTTCTGGCGGGCCCGCATTTTCTGGTCGGCATGGGCATGTCACAAAACTGGCACGTAAACTGCTTTAGTCTTGGCACAGCCCTTTTTATTCACGATTTTCTTTGGAGCATTAGATGGCCAAGAGCGTTGCAGATGTGATGAGCATGTTGGACGAGAACGAGGTCAAGTTCGTTGATCTGCGTTTTACCGACACCCGTGGCAAGGAACAGCACGTCACGGTGCCTATCTCGCACTTTGACGAAGACAAGTTCACCTCGGGCCACGCGTTTGATGGCTCCTCCATCGCTGGCTGGAAGGGTATCGAAGCATCCGACATGCTGCTGATGCCCGATCCCAACACCGCCAACATCGATCCGTTCTTTGACGAAACCACGATGTTCCTGCAGTGCGACGTGATCGAGCCCGGTGATGGCAAGGCCTATGACCGCGATCCACGTTCGGTGGCCAAGCGCGCAGAAGCCTACCTGAAGGCATCGGGCCTGGGCGACACCGCCTACTTCGGTCCAGAGCCAGAATTCTTCATCTTCGACGGCGTGCGTTGGAGCACCGAACCCAACAACCCTTTCTTCGACATCGAAGAGTACGAAGCACCCTGGAACAGCGGCGCCAAGTTCGATAACGGCAACCGTGGCCACCGTCCACGCGTCAAGGGCGGCTACTTCCCCGTGCCTCCTGTTGACAGCACCCAGGACATGCGCGCTGAAATGTCCCTGCTGCTCGAATCGCTGGGCATCCCGGTTGAAGTGTTCCACCACGAAGTGGCGGGCGCTGGCCAGAACGAACTGGGCACCCGTTTCTCCACCCTGGTGGAACGTGCGGACTGGACCCAGGTGCAAAAGTACGTGATCTGGAACGTGGCAGACACCTACGGCAAGACCGCGACCTTCATGCCTAAGCCATACTCGGGCGACAACGGCTCGGGCATGCACGTGCACCAGTCCGTGTGGAAAGACGGCAAGAACCTGTTCGCCGGTGACGGCTATGCCGGTCTGTCCGATTTCGCGCTGTACTACATCGGCGGCATCATCAAGCACGCCCGTGCACTGAACGCCATCACCAATCCTGGCACCAACAGCTACAAGCGCCTGGTTCCTGGTTTCGAAGCGCCTGTGAAGCTGGCTTACTCGGCCAAGAACCGCTCGGCATCGATTCGTATTCCTTACGTGAGCAACCCCAAGGGCCGCCGCGTGGAAGCACGTTTCCCCGATCCCCTGATGAACCCCTACCTGGGCTTCGCAGCGCTGTTGATGGCCGGTCTGGACGGCGTGGAAAACAAGATCCATCCGGGTGAAGCTGCCACCAAGGATCTGTACCATCTGCCTCCAGAGGAAGACAAGCTGGTGCCTACCGTGTGCCACAGCCTGGACCAGGCCTTGGAAGCACTGGATGCCGACCGCGCGTTCCTGACCAAGGGCGGCGTGTTCAGCGACAGCATGCTGGACTCCTACATCGAGCTGAAGATGGGCGAAGTGACCCGCTTCCGCCAAGCCGTGCACCCTGTCGAATACGACATGTACTACTCGCTGTAAGCCCCTGCTGGCCAGGCCCTTGTGGCCTGGCCCTTTGGGCAAAACGGCCTGCCGACCTGCGAAGGTGGCAGGCCTTTTTTTATGCGTGCTCTCGGGGCAGGGGGCATGCCCGGACAGGGGTGAATCTGTAACAGCAGGAACTGTTCGGCATGATCGGCCTCCTTTGTAGCTACACTGCGGGTTGCAGAGAGGGGCCATCGTGCAAAGCCGCTAACGGGCTGTCACGGACATACGGGCAAAGTGGAGTGAACGGGCGAAACGGGGTTATGCATACAAAGTTGTTGTTTTTGATGGTGGCAGTGGCATGTGCGCAAGGCGCGGTGGCGCAGGATCGCATTTATCGCTGTGGCAATGAATACACCAACGATGTGGCCAAGGCGCGGCAAAAGGGCTGCGCCGTGGTTGAAGGCGCCAATGTCACCATCGTGCAAGGCACGCGCCCGCACACGCCTGCTGCCAGCCCGGCGCCCGCCCCCAATGCCCCCGCAGCTGCCCCGCGCCCC
>NZ_KE148613.1:312-1079 GCF_000410635.1 Comamonas sp. B-9 | reverse complement strand
AGGTCGATGGCGACCGGCTGCACACCTTTGATGCCAGCCATCCGCAGCAGCGCCATATCTTCACATCGGCGGGGGGGACCTCGGGCATCGACCTGGCGCTGAGCCTCGTCGAAGCCGACCTGGGCCGCAGCATGGCGCTGGCCGTGGCCCGCCACCTGGTGATGTTTGTGCGCCGGCCCGGTGGCCAGGCGCAGTTCAGCCCACTGCTGGCGGCCGAGACCACGCAGGCGCCGCGCCTGGCTGGCCTGCTTGAATGGATTCCCGGCCACCTGGGCGAGCGCCTGGGTGTGGAGCAATTGGCCGCGCAGGCCTGCCTGCCGCCCCGCACCTTGGCACGCGTGTTCCAGCAAGAGCTGGGCATCACGCCGGCCCGCTATGTGGAACGGGTGCGGCTGCAGGCTGCCACCACCTTGCTCAGCCAGCGCCAGGCCTCCGTCTCCACGGTGGCGCGGCTGTGCGGCTTTGGCCACCCGGAAAACCTGCGCCGCAGCTTTCACAAAACGCTGGCCGTCAGCCCCCAGGCCTTTGCCGAGCGCTTTGGCGTGGGTTAACCAGCGCCCGCCGCTGGGCGGCTGAACCCTCCTGCCCAAACCATGCGATCCGGACAGCCGATGCTGCCCGGCAGCTCCCCCACGCCCCGTTATTCCCAAATCACCGCCCATGCTGCTCCAACGCCATCCCCAACTGCTCACCCTCAGCATCGCGCAAGCGCTGTACTGGTCCTGCTCCATCATCGGCATCGCCCTCACCGGCCTCGTGGGCCGGCA
>NZ_KE148613.1:0-299 GCF_000410635.1 Comamonas sp. B-9 | reverse complement strand
TGGCGGGTTTTGGCCACAGTGCCGCTGACCTTGCTGGTGGCAGGCAATCTGCTGTCGATTGGCCAGTTGGCCCGCTGGATGCAGCGGCTTGGCCGCGCGCGGGGCCTGCAATACGGGGCACTGCTGGGCGTAGCGGCCGGGCTGCTGGCCGCCTGGGCGGTGGTGCAGGCCAGCTTTGGGCTGTTTTGCCTGGCGATGCTGCTGCTGGGCGGCTACCAGGCCCGGTTTTTACCGCTTCACGGCGCTCGATGGCATGCCGGCCGAGCACAGCGGCCGTGCCGCAGCCTGGGTGCTGGCCG
>NZ_APCR01000231.1:0-1158 GCF_000410635.1 Comamonas sp. B-9 | reverse complement strand
TGCCGGCCCTTCCAGTGGCGCAGGGTGTCCAGGCTGCGGGCCAGCCAGGCCTGCACCTCGGGCGTTACCCAGGCCTGCAGCATGGCCACCCCATGGGCCCCTACCACCCACGAAGGCGCCAGCGCCCGCAGCGCATCGATCTGCGCCTGCGCCGTGCCCTCGGGCGCAATCGCATAGGCCGCGCGCACCCCCGTCATGCCCAGCGCTTTGTTGGGCGTCCACAGCTGCCAGAGCGCAGCCATGTCGCGCGGCGGCGCAGCGCCTTCCAGCCACAGCGGCCGGTAGGCGCAATCCAGCACCAGGCCATGGTGGCTGGCATCGTCAGGCAAAGCCTGCCAAATATCTTCGACCCGACCCAGCGGGCTGGAGGGTTCGCAGGCCCAGTGCAGGCCGTCACCCCATGCCGTATTGCGGCTGCTGCGACGCAGCCCCCACACCTCCGCCGCCTGGGCGTAGTCGCCATAGCTATGGCGCGGCAGGCTGATGCGGGTGGCGCCCTGGCGCAGCGCATGCTGGGTCAGGCGGTGGATCAGCTCGCTGCTGCTGCCGCCAATGACCAAGCGCTCGGGAGCAACCGCATGGAAGGCCGCCAGCTGCAGGCGCAGCGCCGTGTAGTGCGGGTCGGGGTACTGCGCCAGGTGCGCGGCCTGCAAGGCTGCCACGGCCTCCGGGCAGGGGCCGCAGGCATTGCGGTTGGTGGAGAAATCATGCGCCGGCACGCCCAAGGCGTCGGTGCCACCATGCTCGTTATCAGCCATGGGCCAAGGCTCCTTGCGCCATTGAGGCGATTGCTATCTTTAGCGCCAAACCCAGGGCCAGCAGCAAGGCGCACAGCGCCTGTGCCCACACCACTCTACCCGCCAAGGCCAGCGCCCGCTGCATATCCTGGGCCTGCGGTGGCCTGCCTTGTGGGTTGAGCTGGTACACACCAGGTTTGGACAGATGCACACCCAGCGCCTGCGCCATCGCCCCCATCGGCCAACCGCCATTGGGCGATGGCGTGACCGCCGCATCGCGCCGCAGGCCGGACCAGGACAGGCCCCCCGCCCGCAGCGCCAACCAGGCTGCGGTGATGCGGGCCGGCAACCAGTTCAGCACATCATCGGCCCGGGCTGCCCATTTGCCGGCCCATTGCCAGTGGCGGCGCTGCGCGCCCTG
>NZ_KE148612.1:1367-1771 GCF_000410635.1 Comamonas sp. B-9 | reverse complement strand
CGCCACGGCATGGGCCAGCCGCTGCCCCAGGTGCTGGCGCCCCTGCCCTTGCAGGCCATCGATGCGGTGGCCCGCCATGCCGAGCTGCTGAGCCAGCTGGGCTGCCAGAGCCTGGGCGCCGTGCATGCGCTGCCCCGAGGCGCGCTGGCCCGGCGCATGGATACGGGCATCTTGAAAGCCCTGGACCATGCCCATGGCCTGCTGCCCGACCGCTACCCCTGGATCAGCCTACCCGCCCGCTTTGATGCCCGGCTGGAGCTGCCCATGCGCATCGACCAGGCCGATGCGCTGATGCATGGCGCGCGCCAGCTGCTGCTGCAGCTGTGCGGCTGGCTGGCGGGACAGCGGGCGGGCGTGCGCAGCTTTCGGCTGTGCTGGTGCCATGATGCGATGCGCTCCCGCCA
>NZ_KE148612.1:929-1334 GCF_000410635.1 Comamonas sp. B-9 | reverse complement strand
TGAGCGGCCCATCCACACCGCCAGCACCACGCGCGATCTGCAGCACCTGTGCCGCCTGCTGCAAGAGCACCTGGCCCATGTGGAGCTGCAAGCCCCCGTGGGCGAGCTGAGCTTGCATGCCGATGCCCCCGAAGCGCTGCAAGAGCGCAGTGCCAGCCTGTTGCCCGACAAAACCGCCGATGGCGAAAGCCTGGAGCAGGTGCTCGAACGCATCACCGCCCGCCTGGGCGAAGACCAGGTGCAGCGCCCGCTGCTGCGGCCCGACCACCGCCCCGAGTGGCAGGTGCAGTGGCTGCCCGCGCAACCGGCCGGCAAGGCCAAGGCCGCCCCACCCGCTGCACAGCCCCATTCACGGCTGCATGCACCGCTGCATGTGCCGCCCCTTGCCCAACCCAGCTTTTTGCT
>NZ_KE148612.1:414-779 GCF_000410635.1 Comamonas sp. B-9 | reverse complement strand
CCGACTCGGATGGCGACACCCACACGGGCGAGGCAGCCCCTGACAGCGACCACGGCGATCACCGCGATCACCGCGAAAGCCCGCCCCAACCCGCCCCCATCACCCAAACCGCCCACACCGCGCTGCGCGATTATTGGGTCGCCCACAGCCCGCATGCCGGCTTGCTGTGGATCTTCCACACCCGCCTGTCGGCCAACAGCGGCGCCTGGTTTTTGCATGGCCGCTTTGCCTGAGCTGCGCAGCCCCCGTCCCAAGCCATGGCCACCCGTCCCAAACTCTCCATCCCGCACTACGCTGAGCTGTGGTGCCTGAGCAATTTCAGCTTTCTGCGCGGCGCCAGCCATCCGCATGAGCTGGTCGAGCGC
>NZ_KE148612.1:0-291 GCF_000410635.1 Comamonas sp. B-9 | reverse complement strand
CGAGGTGCAGCCCAGCGATACGGCCGCGCCCGCCTTCACCCTGGTGGCACTGGCCTGCAACCTGCACGGCTACGGCAACCTCTGCGCCCTCATCACCCAGCTGCGGCGCAAACCGCCCAAGGGCAGCTATGCGCTGGCGCAATCGGCCATCCACCCGCGCGCGCTGCAGGACTGCCTGCTGCTGCTGGCCCCCAGCCGCCAGGCCAGCACAGCGCAGATCCAGGCCCAGGCCGCCTGGCTGCAGCAGCACTTTGCCGGCCGCTGCTGGCTGGCCGTGCAGCTGGACCGCAG
>NZ_KE148611.1:283-572 GCF_000410635.1 Comamonas sp. B-9 | reverse complement strand
TCACTTCTGTGTGGAAATCAACAGTGGAGCGTCTGTTTTCATCTGCCGAGACGGACTGTTATTGACCGACAGCAGCCATCCTTCCTTCAAATTGACCAAGCGCAACAGCAGCCTCGCTGCAACCTCAGGGGCTGCGACATGCTGAAAGTCGCCCCGTCACGCCCTCTGGGTGCGCTCAGAGCGCTCCGAGTTCAAACTTCATTGAGAAAAATTCAAAACTCACGGAGGACCGACACGCACGAAGAACCGACAGCAGGGTGAGCGTCGGTTCTCCATTTGTATGCAGCAA
>NZ_KE148611.1:0-273 GCF_000410635.1 Comamonas sp. B-9 | reverse complement strand
AAAGGGGTTTTGAAAGCCCAGGGAGCCGCTATGGAGGCGCAAGGCACTGGCTCAGGCCGGTATCCAATCCGCGTGCCAGCGCGCTGCCAGGCGTTGGCTCAGCTGCAAGGGCAGGCCACCCCGGTCAAAGCCCACGACGGTGATCTGCTCGGCGCAGCTGGGGCGCTCGGGCACCTGGGCAAAGCGGCCGTCGCTGAGCAGCCAGACGCAGGCACGGCGGGCGCGCTGCAGCAGGCGCTCCAGCAAGCTGATGGCGCTGGCCAGCGGGCTGCC
>NZ_APCR01000221.1:0-4705 GCF_000410635.1 Comamonas sp. B-9 | reverse complement strand
GGCGGCTGCCTGGGTAGGTGGCTTGCCGCTGTCGGGCCTGGTCGGCTGCGACTCGCTGGTTGCACCTTGTCGGCCACCTCGCCGGCCGCACCTCGCTGGCAGCACCTCGCCGGCCACACCTCGCCGGCCGCCCTCCTCGCTACAATTTACGTCAGCTTCACTCTCCTCTCCTTTAGCACCATGGCATCCGCTCCCGCGCCGTTTACTGTCTTGATTCCTTCGCGCATGGCCTCCTCGCGCCTGCCCAACAAGCCCTTGGTTGATATCGCCGGCCTGCCCATGGTGGTGCGCGTGGCCAGGCGCGCGCAAGAAAGCGCTGCCCAGCGCGTGGTGGTGGCAGCAGATGACGAGCGCATCATCGACGCCTGCAAAAAGCATGGCGTGCAAGCGGTGATGACCTCGCCCAAGCACCCCAGTGGCAGCGACCGCCTGGCCGAGGCCTGCAGCCTGCTGCAATTGGGTGGTGATGACATCGTGGTCAATGTGCAAGGCGACGAGCCCTTGATCGCGCCGGCGCTGATCGATGCGGTCGCGGCGCTGCTCAGCGAGCGGCCCGAGGCCAGCATGGGCACCGTCGCGCACCCGATTGCTGATCTGGAGTCGCTGCTCAGCCCCAATGTCGTCAAGGTGGTGCTCGATGCCCAGGGCCTGGCCAGCTATTTCAGCCGCGCGCCCATCCCCTGGGGGCGTGATTTTGTCAATGTCGCCTGGTGGAAGAACCCCGGCACCACCGGCACGCCCGGTTTTGCGCCGCTGCACCATATGGGCATCTACAGCTACCGCGCCCAGTTTCTGCATACCTTCCCCACGCTCAGCCAGGCCCCCACCGAGCAGATCGAGATGCTCGAGCAGCTGCGCGCGATCTGGCATGGCCACCGCATCGCTGTGCATGTGACGCGGCAGATCCCGGGCTCGGGCGTCGATACGCCTGAAGACCTGGTGCGCGTGCGCCAGCTGCTGGGCGCGGTGATGTAACCCACGTGCCTGCCCTGCACCGCAACGGCCACAGATGCAAGCACACCGTAAGCTAAAAGGCGCAGCATGCCTGTCTTGCGCAGCATGCCTGTCTTGCGCAGCCGAGACACGGTATTGGCGCCAGTTCGCTGACAATCCCCTGATGCGTGATATGCTCAAGCCCAGTTTTTTTGTGTAAAAGCGGGCTTTAGTGCCCGCTTTTGCCGTGCAAGTTTTTTATTCTCCAAGGACCGTCATGAAATTAATTCTTTTGGGAGCACCCGGCGCCGGCAAAGGTACGCAAGCTGCCTTCATCTGCCAAAAATACGGTATTCCCCAGATTTCCACCGGCGACATGCTGCGCGCCGCCGTGAAGGCTGGCACGCCGCTGGGCCTGCAAGCCAAGGCCGTGATGGACGCCGGCCAGTTGGTCAGTGACGATCTGATCATCAATCTGGTCAAGGAACGTATCGCCCAGGCCGACTGCGCCAATGGCTTCCTGTTTGACGGCTTCCCCCGCACCATTCCCCAGGCCGACGCGATGAAGGCCGCTGGCGTCAAGCTCGACTATGTGCTGGAAATCGATGTGCCGTTTGAAGCCATCATCGAGCGCATGAGCGGCCGCCGCAGCCACCCCGCGTCCGGCCGTACCTACCACGTCAAGTTCAACCCGCCAAAGACCGAAGGCCTGGACGATGTGACGGGCGAAGCCCTGGTGCAGCGCGAAGACGACAAGGAAGAAACCGTCAAGAAGCGCCTGGACGTCTACAGCAACCAGACCCGCCCCTTGGTGGACTACTACAGCAGCTGGGCCGCCCAAGACCCGGCCGCAGCCCCCAAATACCGCGCCATCAGCGGCATGGGCTCGGTCGAAGAGATCACGCAACGCGCCATTGCCGCGCTGCAGGCCTGATAAGTCGCTCGGACTTATCCGCACCGCCACTGTCTTGCGACAGTGGCTTTTTTATGCCTGTCCTTGTCATCATCAAGCAGGCCTTCGGTACCTGCGCTAACCCTTGGCTTTTGTCTGTGCCTGCAGTAGCGCCAGCTGCAAACTCACCCGGCATTTGTAGGGCGTCAAGGCCACCGCCAGGTCCTTTTCCAAATCGGCCGCCCCGGGCAACACCGCATCGCTGATCACGCCATCGCTGCAGCGGCTGCTGCGCCACACCGGCAAACCTTGTTGGCGTGCGCGCGCGATGGCCTCCAGCAGCACCTGATGCACGGTGCCATTGCCGGTGGTCGCCACCACCAGGCCGTCGATGCCCTGGGCCTGTAGCGCCTCCACCAGCCCCGGGCGCAGTCCCGCGTGGCTGGTGACGATCTCCACCCAGGGCCAGGGCTGGCTGGCCGGCACTGGCAAGGCGGCCAGCCACTGGCTGCCGCTGTAGCCGTCCGCTGTGCCTGGTGCCTGCGGGGCATAGCCCTGGCGCAGGCGCACGGTCACGCCATCTACCCAGCCCAAGGGGCCCTGCTCGCCCGAGGAAAAGGCCAGCAAGCGGTGCGGATGCACCTTTTGCAGCCAGCGCGCGCTGTGCAGCTCGCCGCCGCCCGTCACGGCCACCACCTCCCGCAGCAGAGGTTGGCCATCCGCATCCAGCGCCGCTGCGGCGGCCACGGCATCCTTGAGGTTTTGCGGGCCATCGGGCATCAAGGCATTGGCCGGGCGCATGGCGCAGGTCAGCACCACGGGCTTGGCCAGGCGTCCTAAAACGCAATGCAGGAACCAGGCAGTCTCTTCGAGCGTATCGGTTCCGTGGGTGATAACAACAGCGCGCACGGTCTCATCGCGCATGGCCGCATCGCAGCGCTTGAGCAGCGCATGCCAGACCTCGTCGTTCATGTCCTTGCTATCAATTTGCGCTATCTGCACCGCATCCAGCGGGCCTGCCGCAGCTGTCTCGATGCCGCTCACACCCGCCAGCAAGGCCGCAATGGACAGCTGGGCTGCGCGGTATTGGCCGGGTTTCTCGGCATCATCGGCCATGCCGGCAATGGTGCCGCCGGTGCCGATGATCAAAATTTTTGGCTGCAAGGCTTGCCTCCTGCAAAAAACTGGTTAAAAATACAGGTACTGGATTGATATACAGGTGTTGGGATGCACAGTGGCTTTGCTTCTGCCCGGCACCGCAGATCACACGGAGATCTTATGCGAGACCATCCCAAACTGACCGCGCGCCAACAAGAAATTCTGGACCTGATCCAGACCGCCATTTCGCGCACCGGCGCCCCGCCAACGCGCGCCGAGATTGCCAGCAAGCTGGGCTTCAAATCGGCCAATTCGGCAGAAGACCACCTCAAGGCACTGGCCCGCAAGGGCGTGATCGAGCTGGTCAGCGGCACCTCCCGGGGGATTCGCCTGCAAAGCGATACCGTGCGCTCCATCAATGCCGCTCGCGGCACGCGTTTCTCCTCACCGCTGGCAGGCGTGTCCAACGCCACCGCCGGCCTCGGCCGCGTGGTGCAAGAGCTCGCCCAGCTGGCCCTGCCGCTGATTGGCCGCGTCTCGGCCGGCTCGCCCATCCTGGCGCAAGAGCATGTCGACCAAACCTATACCGTGGAGGGCGGCCTGTTCCAGCAGCAGCCCGATTACCTGCTCAAGGTGCGCGGTATGTCGATGCGCGATGTTGGCATCATCGATGGCGATCTGCTGGCCGTCAAAGCCACGCGCGAGGCCCGCAACGGCCAGATCATTGTGGCGCGCCTGGGCGATGACGTCACCGTCAAGCGCCTGCAGCGCACCAAGGACGGCATTGAGTTGCTGGCCGAAAACCCGGATTACCTGCCCATCATCGTGCAGCCCGGCGAGCCCTTTGAGATCGAAGGCATTGCCGTGGGCCTGATCCGCAACACGATGCTGAACTAGGCCTAGCGGCCCTTCCGGCCACTTCGGCCCTCCCTTTTCTGCGCAACCCCAGGTAGCGGGCGTTGTGGGCTCTTGGCCCACAGCCCTGGGGGATGCGCTCGCCCTGCGCAATCCTGCTGTTACCCGTATACCAAGGAGTCTCCTATGCTTGTAGCAGATGCATTGCGCGCGCTTGCGCCCTTTTCCCTCGTCGCTGGCCTGCCCTGGTTCCAGTCCATCCAGCGTGCCATTGTGCGCAGCAACCGCCGCCGACCCGGCCATGGCGCCGCCAATGACGGCCAGCTCGCCGCCCAGGTGCACTGCTTTGCCACCGCGTCCTCTGCCGCTGTACAGCGTGGCGCCGCCCAGCAGCTGAGCTTGCTCGATGGCCAGGGCCTGAACATGTCCGGCGTGGACACGTCCGGCATGGAAAAGCCTCACGCAGACAGCCCTGCCGATGAGGCCCCCGCACAGCGCCCCATCGACCGCATCCGCCTGCCGCGCAAACCCGCTGCGCGCCGCCGCCTCTCGGTAGGCGTACAGTCCCACCCCCGCCCCTTCCTGTCGGTGCAGCGCTGCAGCGCCCAGGCCGCCAACGATGCCCCCATCAAGATGTACTGGGCCCAACCGGCCAGCCTGCACCGCCAAAAGGGTATGCGCTGGGCCATGTCGGGCAGCATGGCCGATATCTGTGCCGAGCTCGAACGCCTAGAACGGCTGGAACATCTGCACGCCGTCTAAGCCGGTGCCCAGGCGGGGGGCCAAGTCTCGCCGCCAGCATGCGTTGAACGCTGCAAACAGGGCCAGGCGAGCCAAGGGTTTGGGCATGGGGCTCGGTGTTCCCGACCCGTCACCATGCCGCAGGCAGCCCGATGTGCCAGTTGGTGCGGCCGGCTAGGTGCGGCC
>NZ_KE148610.1:375-9468 GCF_000410635.1 Comamonas sp. B-9 | reverse complement strand
GGGCAGGGCATCGGGCGGCGGCGTGGTGGGCAGCGCATCGCTGTAGGCATGCACGACCACCGCATCGAGCAGGCCTTCGTCCACACAGGGCTGGGCGCTGGCCAGCAGCTCCTGGGCGACGATGGCCAGGCGCGCGCCGCTGTTGTCGGCGTAGTAGCGCAGCTCGGTGGCGGTGGTCATCGCGCTCACCGGCACCACCACGCCGCCGGCGCGGAAGATGGCATAGCAGGCGATGACGAACTGCGGGCAGTTCTGGCTTTGCAGCAGCACGCGCTGGCCCGGTGCCAGCTGCAGGCGCTGCTGCAAAAAGCCGGCCAGCGCCTCCACCTGGCCCAGCAGCTGGGCATAGCTGGTGCTGGCGCCCGCGTAGATGATGGCGGCCTTGTCGGGGTAGCGCTGGGCCGAGGCGCTCAGGTTGTCGTCCAGCGTGATGCGGGGCACGCGCAGATCGCGCGAGACCCCTTTGGGCCAGTAGAAGGGCAGCGCAGGGCGTGGGGTGGCGGTGGAGGTGGAGGTGGAGGTGTCAGGCATCGGCCGCTCGCCTCAATCCAGCTGCAGCTGCTGGCTTTGGATCAGCGCGCCCCAGGTCTGCTGGTCATCGGCCACCAGCTTGGCAAAACCGGCTTGCGGCATGCCGCCGGGGCGCCCGCCCAGCTCGCGGTAGCGGCGCATGATGTCGGGGTCATGCAAGACGGCCTGCAGGTTTTCGGCCAGCTTTTTCTGCACCTCGGGCGGGGTCTTGGCGGGCACGAAGAAGCCCATCCAACCGACCTGGTTGAAGTTGCGCATGCCCAGCTCGGTCATCGTCGGCACCTCGGGCAGATCGGGCTCGCGCTGGTCGCCAGTCACAGCCAAGGGGCGCAGCTTGCCGTCCTTGATATGGACCAGTGACGCGGTCATGTTGTCGAACATGAACTGGGTCTCGCCGGTCACGATGGCCATGGTGCCGGGGGCCGATCCCTTGTAGGGAATGTGGACCACGTCGGTGCCGGTGCGCTCCTTGAAGAGCTCGCCCATCAGGTGCGTGGTCTGGCCCACACCGGCGGACGAGAACGACAGCTTGCCCGGCTGCGCCTTGGCCGTCGCCACCAGCGCATCCAGGCTCTGGATCGGCGACTTGGCGGGCACGACCAGCACGTTGGCAAACGAGATCATGTCGGTCAGCGGGGCAAAGTCGCCGGGCTTGTAGCTGAGCTTTTTATAGGCCGTGTAGTTGATGGCATTGGAGCCGCTGTTGCCCACCAGCACGGTGTAGCCATCGGGCTGGGCGCGCGCGACCAGGCTGGCGCCCAGGCTGCCCCCGGCGCCCGGCTTGTTGTCGACGATCACCGACTGGCCCAGGCGCTGGCCCAGCTTTTGCGCCAGCAGGCGCGCCGGGATATCGGTCGAGCCGCCTGCGGCGCCGGGCACGATCAAGGTGATGGTGCGCGTGGGCCAGTTGGCCTCGGCATGGGCGCTGCAGGCGCTGGCGAACAGCGCCAGGGCCGCCAAGGCCCGCAAAGGCTGGCGTGGATGGCTGGTACGTGGCATGGTTTTGTCTCCTGCTGCGCGCTTCTGTGGCGCGTCTAAGGGCTGTGCAACTAAGAGTTCCGGGCTGGACGGGGTTCAGGCACCTTTCCAGACCGGTGGGCGTTTTTCCGCAAAGGCGGCTGCGCCTTCGCGCGCGTCCTGCGAGCTGAAGACCGGCGCGGTGATGACGGCCTGGCGGTCGAACATCTCCGCCAGCGGCCATTCGCCCGACTGGCTGGCCACCTGCTTGCTCGCAGCGACTGCCAGCGGGCCGTTGGCGGCAATGGCCTGCGCCAGTGCCAGCGCGGCATCGAGTGTGCCGCCGGGCTCGGTCAAACGGTTGACCAGGCCCAGCTGGGCAAAGCGCTCGGCGCCGAACATATCGCCGGTCAGAATGCATTCCATCGCCACGTGGTAGGGCAGGCGTTTGGGCAGGCGCAGCAGGCCACCGGCCGATGCGGCCAGGCCCCGCTTGACTTCGGGCAGGCCAAATTGGGCGTCGCGCGCGGCGACGATCAGGTCGCAGGCGAGCGCCACCTCAAAGCCGCCAGCCAGCGCATAGCCTTCGACCGCCGCGATCAGTGGCTTGGTCGGCGGCTGCATGGTGAGCCCGCAAAAGCCGCGCCCCGGCAGGCTGGGGCGCTTGCCCTGCAAAAAGCCTTTCAGGTCCATGCCTGCGCAAAAGCTGCCGCCCGCGCCGGTGATGATGCCGACCCTGAGCTCCGGCTGGCTGTCCAGCGCATCGAGCGCGCTGGCCATCGCCTCGGCCATCTCCAGGGTGGCAGCATTGCGCGCCTGGGGGCGGTTGAGCTGCATGATGAGCACCGGGCCACGGGTTTCGACCAGGAGTTCTGCGGTTTCAGAGCCAGACATGGGGGCCTTTCAAAGGGTGCTGCAGGGCAGGGGGGTCAGCGCGGTTGCATGCGGATCGCGCCATCTAATCGGATGGTTTCGCCGTTCAGCATCGGGTTCTCCAGAATGTGCAGCGCCGTCATCGCGTACTCGGGCGGGCGGCCCAGGCGGGCCGGGTTGGGGACCGAGGCGGCCAGCGACTGGCGCACGTTCTCGGGCAGCTTGGCGAGGATGGGGGTGTCGAACAGGCCGGGCGCAATGGTGCAGACGCGGATCATCTTGGAGGCCAGATCGCGGGCGGCAACGATGGTCATGCCGATGACGGCGGCCTTGGACGAGGCATAGGGAATCTGGCCGATCTGGCCTTCGTAGCCCGCGACCGACGCGGTCAGCACGCAGGCGCCGCGCTCGCCTTCGACCGGCTCGTTCTGCGCCATCGCCACGGCCGACAGGCGCAAGGTGTTGAAGGTGCCGATCTGGTTGATGCGGATGATGTTCGTGTACTTTTCCAGCGAGCCGGGGCTGCCGTCCTTCTCGATCAGGCGCACGGGGCCACCAATGCCGGCGCAATGCACCAGCGCACGGAACTGGCCCCAGGCCTGGGCGGCAGACACCGCCTTTTGCATCTGCTCGGCATCGGCCACATCGGCCTTGATGAATTGGAGCTGGCCGGCGTACTGCTTTTCCATCGCCGCGCCGCGCTCTTCGTTCAGGTCCACCGCCACCACGTTCAGGCCGCGCTCCAAGAGGGCCACGGCGCTGGCTTCGCCCAGCCCCGATACGCCGCCGGTCACGAGGGCGGTCATTCCTTTAGTCAATTGCATCTCAACAATCCTTGTCAGTTCAAACGTTCAATCCGATGGAGCCCGGAGGGCCTTGAGGCGCTTAGCGCAGCACCTCAATAATCGTGGCATTGGCCATGCCTCC
Source organism: Comamonas sp. B-9 (assembly GCF_000410635.1). Taxonomy (NCBI): domain Bacteria; kingdom Pseudomonadati; phylum Pseudomonadota; class Betaproteobacteria; order Burkholderiales; family Comamonadaceae; genus Comamonas; species Comamonas sp. B-9. The sequence goes on along the minus strand of NZ_KE148610.1, from coordinate 6,180 downwards.
TGCCTCGCACATCGACTGCAGGCCATAGCGCTGGCCGCTGTCTTCGAGCGCATGCAGCATCGTGGTCATCAGCCGGATGCCCGATGCGCCCAGCGGGTGGCCCAGCGCAATGGCGCCGCCGCGCGGGTTCAGGCGCTCGCCATCGGCGCCCAGCTCCTTTTGCCAGGCCAGCGGCACCGAGGCAAAGGCCTCGTTGATCTCGTAGTGCGCAATATCGCCCAGCTGCATGCGCGCCTTGGCCAGCACACGCTGGGTCGCAGGGATGGGGGCGGTCAGCATGTAGAGCGGGTCGTCGCCTACGACATCGAAGGCCACAAAACGGGCGCGTGGGCGCAGGCCCAGCTGCAGCGCGCGCTCCTCGCTCATGATCAGCATGGCGCTGGCGCCATCGGTCATCTGCGAGGCATTGCCGGCGGTGGTGCTCCACTGGATCTGCGGGAAGCGGGCCGAGAGTTCCTCGTTCTCGAACACGGCCTTGAGCCCGGCGAGCTTCTCGGGCGTAGTGCTGGCGCGGATGGTTTCATCGGCGCTGACAAGGCCCAGCGGGCTGCGGATGGGCACGATCTCGCGTGCAAACGCGCCGCTGCTTTGGGCGGCATGGGCGCGCTGGTGCGAGCGGGCGGCATAGGCGTCCAGATCGCTGCGCGACAGGCCCCATTTGGCGGCCACCAGATCGGCCGACACGCCCTGGCCCACGAGGCCCGGTGCATAGCGCTCGTCAAAGCGGGCACCGGTGGTGTTCTTGCCCATGCGCGAGCTGCCCATCGGCACCCGGCTCATCGATTCGACCCCGCAGGCGATGACGATGTCCTGCGTGCCGGACATGATGGCCTGCGCCGCAAAGTGCACCGCCTGCTGGCTGGAGCCGCACTTGCGGTCGATGGTGGTCGAGGGCACATGCGCGGGCAGGCCGGCGGCCAGCCAGGCCAGGCGCCCGGGCGTGCCGGCCTGCTCGCCAGCCTGGCTGACGCAGCCGCAGATCACGTCATCGACGGTTGCGGGGTCGAGCTGGTTGCGGGCCACCAGCTGCTCCAGCACCTGCGAGAGCAGGTCGACCGGGTGGAGTTCGGCCAGGGCGCCATCGGGCTTGGCCCGGGCCATGGGGCTGCGGATGGCATCAACTATGACGGGTGTTTTCATCATTTAATGAGACTTGTGGATCATTAAATTAATAATAGGTTTCAAAAAACCGAATACCTACTGGTATTTACCCGCAGTAAATTTCCGAATAAACGCCAGATACTGTCCGTGAAACCTCGAAATTCGAGACGATTGATTCAAAATTAGAGTAAAGATGTAACACAGGTGATTGCGTGCAGCGCTCTCCTGTGCACCACGGAGACCGAGGAGATGCACAACTTCTTCAGCTGGGCCCAGGCCCAGCCCGAGCGGGTGGTTTTGACGCAGGCCGACACTGGCCGGCGCTACACCGCAGGCGAGATAGCGCAGGGCGCAGAGCAGATGGGGCAGTGGCTGGCGCAGCAGGGGTTGCAGGCCGAAGAGACCATCGCGGTGCTGCTGGAGAACCGCTATGAGATCGTGCAGCTGGTGCTGGCCGCGCGGCTGGCCGGCCTGTATGCGGCCGTCATCAGCACGCACCTGACCGCTGCCGAGGTGGCCTATATCGCCCAGGACAGCGGCGCCCGGATGCTGCTGGTCTCCAGCAAGACCTGGCCGACTGCGCAAGACGCCGTGCAGGGCCTGGCGCTGGCCTGCTATTCGGTCGATGACGATACACCCGGTGTGGCGTCCCTGGCCGATGCGCTGGCCGCCGTGCCCCAGGGCGCGCAGATCGACCTGGCCACGCGCCCGCTGGGCCGCGATCTGCTCTATTCCAGCGGCACCACCGGCCGGCCCAAGGGCATCAAGAAGCCCTTGCTCGCAGCGGCTTACCGCCAGCAGCGCGATCCGGAGGTCGCCGCCTGGATGCGCAGCATGCGCTTTGATGAAGACGCCGTCTACCTCTCGCCCGCGCCGCTCTACCATGCGGCGCCCTTGCGCTACAGCCTGCGCACCCTGGATGTCGGCGGCTCGGCCATCATCATGAGCCGCTTTGACCCCGAGCAGGCGCTGGCGCTGATCGAGCGCTACCAGGTCACGCACAGCCAGTGGGTGCCGACGATGCTGGGGCGCCTGCTCAAGCTCCCTGATGAGGTCAAGCGCCGCTACCGGCTGGACAGCCACCGCGTGGCGATCCATGCGGCAGCGCCTTGTCCCTTGGCAGTCAAGCAAGGCATGCTGGACTGGTGGGGCGATATCTTGCTGGAGTACTACGCCGGCTCCGAAGGCTGCGGCACCACCTTGATCGATTCGGCCCAGTGGCGGGAACGGCCGGGCTCGGTCGGCCGGGCCATCAGCGGCCAGCTGCATATTGTTGGTGACGACGGCCAGGAGCTGGGTGTTGGCGAAGTGGGCCGCGTGTATTTCTCGGGCGGCGGCGCTTTCCAGTACCTCAATGACGAGCGCAAGACGCGCGAGGCCATCGACGCGCGCGGCTGGGCCACCTATGGCGACATCGGCCATGTCGATGCCGAGGGTTTTCTGTTCCTGAGCGACCGGCGCGCCGATCTGATTTTGTCGGGCGGGGTCAACCTCTACCCGCAGGAGATCGAGAACGCGCTGGCCCGGCATGCGGCCGTGGAAGAGGTGGCCGTCGTCGGCGTGCCCGATGAGGACTTTGGCGAGCAGACCCTGGCCGTCGTGGTGCTCAAGCCCGGCTTTGCGCCCGACGAGGCCATGGCACGCGCGATTGTCGACCAGGCCGCTGGCAGCCTGTCCAAGGTCAAGCGGCCCCAGCGCCTGGTGTTCGAGCCCAGCCTGCCCCGGCTGGAGACCGGCAAGCTGCTGCGCCGCGTGCTCAAGGACCGTTTCAAGGAGGCGCCGCAGGCGGGCTTTGGCCTGCGCAGTAGCAGCGGCGCCCAGGGCTGATGCCCCTCATTCATTTCTCTTCATTTCACCCTTTGACCACCATGCAAGACCTGACCCAACGCAGCGTGTTCCGCGACGACCATGTGCAATTTCGTGATGCCGTCCGCCATTTCTTTGACAAGGAAATCGTGCCCTTCCATGCGCAGTGGGAGCGCGATGGCATTGTGCCCAAGGAGGTCTGGCGCAAGGCCGGCCGCGAGGGCCTCTTGAACACCATGCTGCCCGAGCCCTATGGCAGCGGCGGCGATTTTGGCCATGCCGCGGTGCTGATCGAAGAGATCGCCCGCACCGGTGCCAGCGGCCTGGGCTTTCCGCTGCACTCGGACATCGTCGCGCCCTATATCCATGCCTATGGCAACACCGCGCAAAAGGACCGCTGGCTGCCCAAGATGGCAGCGGGCGAGATGATCGGCGCGATTGCGATGACCGAGCCCGGCGCGGGCAGCGACCTCAAATCGGTGCGAACCACGGCCAAGCGCGACGGCGACCACTATGTGATCAATGGCGCCAAGACCTTTATCACCAATGGCATCAATGCCGAGATCGTCGTCGTGGTCTGCAAGACGGCGCCCGATCTGGGGGCCAAGGGCGTGTCGCTGATCGTGGTGGAAGACGGCACCCCGGGCTTTGCCAAGGGCCGCAAGCTCGAAAAGATTGGCCTCATGGCGCAGGACACCTCGGAGCTGTTCTTTGACAACGTGCGCGTGCCGGTGGACAACCTGCTGGGCGAAGAGAACATGGGCTTCAAGTACCTGATGCACGAGCTGGCGCAGGAGCGCCTGGTGGTGGCGGTGCGCGCTGCCATGTCGATCGAGGCCTTCTTGCAGAAGACCGTGGACTACACCCGTGAGCGCAAGGCCTTTGGCCAGACCGTGTTCGAGTTTCAGAACACCCGCTTCAAGCTGGCCAAGGCCAAGGCCCAGGCGACGATGCTGCGCGTGTTTGTCGATGACTGCATGCGCCTGCACCTGACGCGCGAGCTGACACCGGACCGCGCGGCCATGGTCAAGCTCAATGCGACGGCGCTGCAAAACAAGCTGCTTGACGAATTTTTGCAGCTGCACGGCGGCTACGGCTATATGACCGAGTACCAGGTCGGCCGGGCCTGGACCGATGCCCGCATTGGCCGCATCTATGGCGGCAGCGACGAGATCATGAAGGAAATCATTGCCCGAACGCTTTGACCATGACCAGCGCCCCGAGCACGCCACAGAGCGCGCCAGCGGCATAACCAGCAACAAGGAGACAAACCATGCAAAACCGCCGCTCGGCCCTGGGCCGTGTGCTCACCACTGCCGCCTGCGCTGCCCTGGTGCTTGCCACCGGCAGCGCCCTGGCCGCCGACAACTACCCCAGCAAGCCCATCCGCCTGGTGGTGCCCTACCCGGCAGGGGGCGGCACCGACATCATTGCCCGCTTGATGGGCACCCAGCTGTCGCAGCGCTGGGGCCAGCCGGTGATTGTGGACAACAAGCCCGGTGCCAGCGGCATGATGGGCAACGACCTGGTGGCCAAGGCGCCCGGCGATGGCTACACGGTGCTGCTGGGCATCACCGCGCTGGTGCAGATCCCCGCGCTGTACAAAAAGGTGCCCTACCAGCTGAGCGACCTGGCCCCCGTGTCGCAGGCGGTCAAGTCGGCCGACCTGGTGTTTGTGCCGCGCAGCTCGGGCATCACCAGCCTGCAGCAGTTTGTCGCCAAGGCCAAGGCCCAACCCGGCAAGCTCAACTTCGGCTCCTACGGCAATGCCACCTCGTCGCACCTGCATGGCGAGCAGCTCAAGCTCAAGGCCGGCATCGACATGGTGCACATCCCCTACCAGGGCTCGGGCCCGGAGATGGCGGCCATGCTGGGCGGCCAGCTGGAGTCGGCCTTTATCGATGCGGCCGCTGCCTACCCACATATCAAATCGGACAAGGTCAGCATCCTGGCGGTGACCGGCGCGCAGCGCCACCCCGCGCTGCCCGATGTGCCGACGATGGCCGAGGCCGGCTACAGCGGCTTTGAGGCCAATGGCTGGTTTGGCTACTTTGTACCCGCCAGCACCCCGCAGCCGATTGTGGACAAGCTGGGCAATGAGCTGGCTGCCATCGTCAAGATGCCCGAGATCAGCAAGCGCCTGCTGGACATGGGCCTGATCCCCGTGGGCTCGACGCCGGCGGAGTTCAAGCCGCTGCTCGCGCGCGATGCGGCGCACTGGAAATCGATTGTCGATGCGGCGAAGATCTCGATGGATTGACGCGAAAACACAGCGCTTTGGCGGGACTTAGGGCGGGCTGTGGCGTACCCGCGCAATCAACCCATGGCAGACTATCGCCTATGTCCCCTCCCGCCTTGCTTGTTGCCGATGACCACCCCCTGTTTCGCGCTGCCGTGGTGCAGGTGATCCGGGGGCGTTTTGGCGCCTTCGAGGTGCTCGAAGCCTCCAGTGCCAGCTCGCTCAGCGCAGCGCTGGCGGCCCACCCCGGCATCGAGCTGGTGCTGCTCGATCTGACGATGCCGGGCACGCATGGCTTTTCGGCGCTGCTGCATGTGCGCGGCGCCTACCCGCAGTTGCCGGTGGTGGTCATCTCGTCCAACGACCACCCGCGCATCATCCGCCGCGCCCAGCAGTTTGGCGCCTCGGGCTTTATCTCCAAGGCGGCGGCGGCCGACGCGATCACCGCAGCGATCGAGGCGGTGCTGGAGGGCGATACCGTCTTCCCCTCGATGGCCGCCGAGCTGTCGCAAGAAGATGCCGAGCTGGCCGCCCGCATGGCGCAGCTGACACCGCACCAGTTCAAGACCTTGCTGTATCTGGCCGATGGCCTGCTCAACAAGCAGATTGCGCAGGAGATGGGCGTGACCGAGCACACGGTCAAGGTGCATGTGACCGCG
>NZ_KE148610.1:0-347 GCF_000410635.1 Comamonas sp. B-9 | reverse complement strand
GGCCTGCCCCAGCCGCACCCAGGTTGCCGTGCTGGTGCGCAACCTGGAGGCCGATGGCGGCTTGCCCACGGACGACTCAGCGCTGCCTTAGCAGAAGCTGGCCGACCAACGCGCGCAGCGCCGCCGGCCGCGCGGGCTGCGTCAGCACCCCCCAACCCAGCGCACTGGCCTGCTGGCTGGCGGCATCTTGGCTGTCCGCATCCGTGCTGAGCCAGACTACGCCCGGCGCCTTGGGCCCGCAGGCCAGCAAGGCACGGACCGCTGCTGGCGTTGCATACGCCGCATCCACCACCAGCAAGGCAGGCCACCCGTCTTGGCTGCGTTGGGCCTGTGCCAAGGCCGCCTCG
>NZ_KE148609.1:1951-11237 GCF_000410635.1 Comamonas sp. B-9 | reverse complement strand
GTGCAGCCACCAGCCCCTGTCGCTCCGGCTCCTGTCGCTCCGGCTCCTGTAGCCACGACTCCTGTAGCCTCGGCACCCGTGGTGGCTCCTGCCCCGGTGCAAGCCCCGGTGGCGCCAGCGCCAGCAGCCGGCCTGGGTACTGCAGCAGTAGCAGGTGGTGCGGCAGCCGCATCGGCCTTGCCGCCCACAGCAGCGCCAGCGGCACCGGCGGCCTCCGAGCCGTTGCTGCGCTGCCGCAGCTGCTTTGAAGTGGTGGCGGCCGACGATGTGTTCTGCGGCCACTGTGGTTTCCAGCTCAAGCCCTGACGGGTTGTGGCATTCTTTGAGGGCGCGCAAGCGCCCTTTTTTATGGCACTCTGTATCCGCCCGTAAGCGCGGCTTCATTGGTAAAAGAGTGTTGTCAATCCGGGCAAAACGGCAGACCGGCCGCGGCGATTCACGTCAGGCAGGTTACACTTTGCCGATTCATGTCCAGTAACTAGATCGGCTTATAACCATGTCAGGTGAAACGACCCAGCGCAGCGGTTTCGATATGAAAAGCGCCCAGTTGCCGGTGGTTGCGTTCGCACTGCGTTCGGCCGACCTGGAGCAGTTGGCGCAGGAGTTTGCCGAGCGTTTTGGCAGCGACTCCGCCTTTTTCGACCATGACCCGGTGCTGGTCGATCTGGCGCAGCTGCGCGAGGCCGATGAGGACATCGACTTTGCCGCCCTGGTGGCCTTGCTGCGCCAGTACCGCACCACACCGGTGGCGGTGCGCGGCGGCAGCGAGGCGCAGATGGCCAGTGCCTATGCGGCCGGCCTGATCGCCGCGCCCGAGGCGCCACCGGCGCGCAAGGCGGCCGAGCCCGAAGTGCGCGAGGTCGAAGTCGAGGTCATCAAGGAAGTGCAGCTGCCGGCCAAGGCGACCATGCGGGTCGATAAACCGATGCGCTCGGGCCAGCAGGTCTATGCGGCGGGCAGCGATGTGATCGTCAACGCCATCGTCAGCTACGGCGCCGAGGTGATTGCCGATGGCAACGTCCATGTCTACGGGCCCTTGCGGGGCCGGGCCGTGGCCGGCGCGCGGGGGGACAAGAGCGCACGTATTTATTGCACCTGTTTTGAGCCGCAGCTGGTGTCCATCGCGGGCATCTACCGCACGGTCGAGTCGGATTGGCCCGCCGAGCTGTCGGGCAAGGCAGCCGTGGTGCGGCTTGAAGGTGAGAAACTGTTGATCGAGCCGCTGTGACAGGCGCACGGGGACGGCCCGCACCGGGCTTTGGACATTTGAGGACGTAAAGGGATCGGATCGAAAGATGGCAAAAATCGTCGTTGTAACTTCCGGCAAGGGCGGAGTTGGAAAAACTACCACCAGTGCAAGCTTTGCGGCCGGACTGGCACTGAGCGGCCACAAGACTGCGGTGATCGACTTCGATGTCGGCCTGCGCAATCTGGACCTGATCATGGGCTGCGAGCGCCGTGTGGTCTATGACCTGATCAATGTGATCCAGGGCGAGGCCAACCTCAACCAGGCGCTGATCAAGGACAAGCAGCTGGAGAACCTCTACATCCTGGCCGCCTCGCAAACGCGCGACAAGGATGCGCTGACGCAGGACGGGGTCGAGAAGATCCTCAAGGACCTGGCGGCGATGGACTTTGACTTCATCGTCTGCGACTCGCCCGCCGGTATCGAGAGCGGCGCGCTGATGGCGATGCACTTTGCTGACGAGGCGCTGGTGGTCACCAACCCTGAGGTGTCGTCCGTGCGTGACTCGGACCGCATTCTGGGCATGCTCAGTTCCAAGACCAAGCGCGCCGTCGATGGCGGCGATCCGATCAAGGAGCACTTGCTGATCACGCGCTACAACCCCAACCGGGTGCAGGACGGCCAGATGCTGTCGCTGGAAGATATCCAGGACATTCTGCGCATTCCGCTGATCGGTGTGATTCCCGAGTCGGAATCGGTGCTGCAGGCGTCCAACCAGGGCACGCCTGCGATCAACCTGAACCAGACCGATGTGTCCGAAGCCTACAAGGATGTGGTGGCACGCTTTTTGGGTGAAGACAAGCCGATGCGCTTTACCGATGCGCAAAAGCCTGGTTTCTTCAAACGCATTTTTGGGAGGTAAGTTCAATGTCCTTGCTGTCCCTGTTCTTGGGTGAAAAGAAAAAGACCGCGTCGGTCGCCAAGGAGCGGCTGCAGATTATTTTGGCGCGTGAGCGCACGGGCCGTAGCAATAACCAGCCGGACTATCTGCCGGCCCTGCAAAAGGAGTTGATGGCCGTCATAGCCAAGTATGTCTCCATCAACCCAGATGACGTCCGCGTCAATCTCGAACGACAAGACAATCTCGAAGTCTTGGAAGTGAAGATCGAGCTGCCGGATAAGTAAGTTTTCTAGGTCTGAAGTGTTTGTTCGTGGTGCATGTGTGCTGCGGCGAATGCTTAGTCTGGCTGGGGCTTGGGTGGTTTTCGTATGGGGGTGGCGATATGGGCCCGCATGCGTTGTTGTGGCGCCTTGCCATACCAAAGTATTGTCTGCGGCGCCACGCCTAGCCTGCGGGCCCATCTCGCCATTGGGGTGGGTGGCTTGGGCGCTGCGCGCGCTGCTGACTTTGCTGTTGAATACAGGAATCACCATCCGGGTTTTTGGTGCGTTCTTGTTATTGCTTCCTCCAAAAACAAACGCGACCTTCGGGTCGCGTTTTCGTTGGGGGTAAGTCGGTGGATTTCTGGTGGGTCGTGGATAAGTTGGTGGCTTATCCACAAGACTATGCACAGCCCTGCGCTTTTCCCCTCAGTTATGCACTGGGCTCGGCCGTGTTGTCGTAGGCGTGGGCTTTCCAGTACTTGAAGGTGCCTTGGGCGGTGGCCAGGATGCGGCGGTTGGCGTCGTAGATGTTGGCCTGGCAGGTGCACAGCGAGCGGCCCTGGTTGATGACCCAGCCTTCGGCGACCAGCGGGCCACGGCCCGGGTAGATGAAGCGCGAGGACATCTCGACGGTGACGGCGGTGCTCGACGGCGCGCCGGGCGCGAGCACGGCAGCGCGCGACATGGCCACGTCGAGCAGGGTCATGAGGATGCCGCCGTGCGCGGCGGGCAGCTGGTTGCACAGTTCCTCGCGCAGGTCGGGCAGGTGCACGCGCACGATGCCGTCTTCAAAGTTCGGGTCCTGGCGCGCGCCGATGAGGCGCAAAAAGGGCACGCGGGTGTTGAGGTCCTCGATGCTCAGCTGCTGGCGGGGTGGGGTGGTGCTCATGCGGCGGCCTTGGCGTCGCGCACCATGTTGCGCGCAATGATGATCTGCTGGATCTGCGTCGTGCCCTCGTAGAGGCGGAACAGGCGCACATCGCGGTAGAAGCGCTCGATGCCGTACTCGGCCATATAGCCCGAGCCGCCCAGGATCTGCACCGCGCGGTCGGCCACGCGGCCGCACATCTCGGTGGCAAACATCTTGGCGCTCGATGCCTCGGTCGAGACGTTCTGGCCCGCATCGCGGCGGCGCGCGGCGTCGATGGTCATGCACTCGGCGGCATAGAGCTCGGCCTGGCTGTCAGCCAGCATGGCCTGCACCAGCTGAAAGTCGCAGATCGCCTGGCCAAACTGCTTGCGCTCGAGCGAGTACTGCAGCGCATCGCGCAGGATGCGCTTGGCGCAGCCCACCGCTACGGCGGCGATATGGATGCGGCCCTTTTCCAGCACCTTCATCGCGGTCTTGAAGCCCCGGCCCTCTTGCAGGCCGATCAGGTTGGCTGCGGGCACCTTGACGTTGTCAAAGATCACATCGCAGGTGTGGGCGCCGCGCTGGCCCATCTTCTTGTCGTACTTGCCAAAGCTGATGCCCGGGCTCTTGGCATCGACGATGAAGGAGGACACGCCCCCCGCGCCCTTGTCGGCCGGGTTGGTGCGCGCCATCAGGGTGAACATGCCGGCATGGGGCGCATTGGTGATGAAGCGCTTGGTGCCGTTGACGAGGTAGTGGTCGCCTTGCTTGACGGCGGTGGTGCGCAAGGAGGCGGCGTCCGAGCCGGCTTCGGGCTCGGTCAGCGCGAACGAGGCGATCACCTCGCCGGTGGCCAGGCGCGGCAGCCATTCGGCCTTCTGGGCATCGGTGCCATCCATCAGGATGCCTTGCGAGCCGATGCCCACCGTGGTGCCGATCACCGAGCGGAAGGCGGGCGAGGTCTGGCACAGCTCCAGCAGCACATGCACTTCCTCTTCCATCGTCAGCTCCAGGCCGCCGAACGCTTCGGGAATGGTCAGGCCGAACAGGCCCAGATCGCGCATCTCCTGCACGATGGCTTCGGGGATCTCGTCGGTCTCGGCAACTTCGTTCTCGGCGGGCACCAGGCGCTCGCGCACAAAGCGGCGCACGCTGTCGAGCAGCGCGTCCAGGGTTTCTTGGTCTCGGATCATGGATGGTTCTCTGTTGCAGGGCTTTAGAGCGTTGCCGCCGTACCCAAAATCGCTGTGGCCTGGCTGGACAGGGTGCCGCCATTGCCGTGGGCCAGTGCGAGCTGGGCGCCCGCCACCTGGCGCTCGCCGCAGTTGCCGCGCAGCTGGCGCACTGCCTCGATCAGCGCAAAGATGCCGTACATGCCCGGGTGCACGCAGGACAGGCCGCCGCCATTGGTGTTGACCGGCAGGCTGCCGCCCGGCGCAATCGCGCCGCTGGCAACAAAGGCACCGGCCTCGCCCTTTTTGACAAAGCCCAGGTCTTCCAGGAAGAGCAGGGTGTTGATGGTGAAGGCGTCGTAGAGCTCGACCACATCCATGTCCTGCGCCGTCAGGCCCGCCATCGCAAAGGCCTGCGCGCCCGACTGGCTTGCGGCGGTGACGGTGAGGTCGGGCATCGACGAGATCTGGCGGTTCCAGCAAGCGGTCGCATTGCCCAGCACATAGATGGGCGCGTTCGGGCCGCGCTGGGCATCTTCGGCGCGGCTGAGCACAAAGGCGCCGCCGCCATCGGTCACCAGGCAGCAGTCGCGCACGGTGAAGGGATCGGCCACCATGCGCGCGCCCAGCACCTGCTCGATGGAGAGCGGATCGCGCATGAAGGCTTCGGGGTTCTTCTGCGCCCACTGGCGCGCCGAGACGGCGACGGCCGCAAGCTGCTCGCGCGTGGTGCCGTACTGGTGCATATGGCGCGCCGCAGCCATCGCATAGGCCGCGACCGGCATCGTGGGCTCAAACGGGTGCTCAAAGGGCTGCGGGTCCATGAACTTGCGCGCAGCGGTCGATTCTTTGCGGCCAAAGGCGGCCGAGCGCTGGGCGCTGCCGTAGCAGACCAGCACATGCTTGCACTGGCCGGCCTCCAAGGCCATGATCGAGGGCAGCAGGTGGGCGATAAAGCTGGAGCCGCCCACCATGGTGCCGTTGATGTAGTTCGGGTTGATGCCCAGGTGCTCGATCACCGGCATGGGCCACATGGTGGCGTTGACGCTGCAGGTGGCCAGGCCGTCGATGTCCTGCATCGTCAAGCCCGCATCGGCCACGGCGGCGTGTGCAGCGCGTGCGAGCAGCAGCATGTCGTCCGAGCCCGGGGCTTCGCCGCAGCCATAGGTGGCCACGCCGCTGATGGCGGCCTTGCCGCGCAGCGCGCGCAGGCCGCTGCTGGTATGTACTTGTGCCATGTTTTTATCCCTCGTTATTCGGCTTTGAACACCACCAGGCCCTTGCCGTTGTGCGCGATGACTTCGGCTTTCACCGCCATGCCGATCTTCACATCGGCCGGTGCCATGCCTTCGACGCGGCTCATCATGCGCGGGCCTTCTGCCAGGTCCACCAGCGCGACGTTGTAGTCGCCACCGGCCTCGGCCTTGCGGCGGATCACCGTGGTCGAGTAGACCGTCCCTTTGCCACTGGGTTGCTCCCAGGCCAGCGCATCGCTGCCGCAATGCGGGCACAGCTCACGGGGGTAGAAGATGGCCTGGGCACAGGCCTTGCAGCGCTGAATCTGGAAGCTGCCCGTATCCAATGCAGCCTGGTACTGGCTTGACATCGAGGGTGTCATTGCGGAATCTTTCTGAGGAGATAGCGGATGGTGAAGCATGGCCCCATTGCCTGCTGCACGCAATTATTGGTTGCCGAAGAGGGGGTTTGGCCGCGCTTGACGAACCTGGGTGACACTGCTTTCGCTTCTGTGGGTATCAGGGTTTTCTAGGCTTTGGCGCAGGCTAAGGCAGCGCTTGGCAAATGCAGAAACCAGGGGGCCAGAAATCTCTAGCATCGTCTGTCAAACGCTTTCTATAAAACCGGAGACAAGACCATGAAAATGACCGCGCTGGCTTTGGCCATGGCCGCATGCTGCACGACGGGCGCGCAAGCGCAGGGCATCTCTGACGATGTCGTCAAGATTGCCGTGCTCAGCGATATGTCCGGCCCCTATGCCGATACCGCAGGGCGGGGCTCGCTCGAAGCCGCGCGCATGGCGGTCGAGGACTTTGGCGGCACGGTCGGGGGCAAGAAGATCGAGGTGGTGTTTGCCGACCACCAGGGCAAGGCCGATGTCGGCGCCAGCCGCGCACGCACCTGGTTCGATACCGATGGCGTGGATGTGGTGGTGGACCTGAATAACTCGGCGGTCGCGATGGCCGTCTACAACCTAGCCAAGGAGCGCAACAAGCTGGTGCTGACCTCGGGCGGCGCATCGGATGCGCTGACCAGCGAAGCCTGCATCCCCACCGGCATCCACTACACCTATGACACCTATGCGATGGCCAGCGGCGTGGCCCACGCGATGCTGGAAAAAGGCAAGAAGGACTGGTACATCATGGCGGTGGACTATGCCTTCGGCAAGGCCGGCGCCGAGACGGTGACCAATATCGTCACCAAAGGCGGCGGCAAGATCGTGGGCCGCACCAACTTCCCGCTCAATGCCAGCGATTTCTCGTCCTTTGTGCTGCAGGCGCAGGAGTCCAAGGCCTCGGTGGTCACCCTGGTGAGCGCCGGCAATGACACCATCAATGCGATCAAGTCGGCCAAGCAGTTTGGCCTGATGCAAAAGCAGACCGTGGCGCCGCAGTTCATGTTCATCCAGGACGTGCATTCGCTAGGCCTCAAGACCGCGCAGGGCCTGACCTTTGCCACTGCCTTCTACTGGGACCGCACCCCCGAGACGCGCGCCTTCTCGCAGCGCTTTTTTGAGCGCATGGGCAAGAAGACCATGCCCTCGATGGTGCATGCCGGTACCTACTCGGCCGTGACCCAGTACCTGAAGGCCGTGGCCGCGACCAAGACCGACGACGGCTCCGCGGTGACCAAGTACCTCAAGTCCAACAAGATCGAGGATTTCTTCAGCCAGAACGGCCATGTGCGCGAGGACGGCCGCATGGTGCATGACCTCTACCTGGTGCAGGTCAAGTCGCCCGAGGAATCCAAAGGCCCTTGGGATTACTACAAGGTGCTGGCCACCATCCCGGGTGACCAGGCCTTCAGGCCCATGGCCGATGGCAAGTGTGGTTTCGTGAAGAAGTAACCACAGACTTATCCACAGGCAACGCGGTCTTCAGCGCTGAAAGACCGCGTTATGCATTCCAAACCCCCTTGCAGGAGCCAACCATGTCCCAAGCTTATCCACAGTTGCAACTGTTTATCAACGGCCAATGGCTGTCCGCCGACGGCCGCAAGAGTGAGCCCGTCATCAACCCGCTTGATGAATCCACGCTGGGCCAGCTGCCCCATGCCAGCGCCGCCGATCTGCAGGCCGCCCTGCAGGCCGCCAACGCAGCGTTTGAAGGCTGGAAGCGCACCTCACCACTGGCCCGCTCGGACATCTTGCGCAAGGCCGCCAGCCTGATCCGTGAGCGTGCCGACCATATCGCCCGCTGCATGACCCTGGAGCAGGGCAAGCCCGTGCGCGAAGCCAAGCTCGAAGTGCTGGCCGCCGCCGACACCTATGACTGGTATGCCGAAGAAGGCCGCCGCAACTATGGCCGCCTGGTGCCGGGCAAGACCCCGACCCAGCGCATTGCCGTGCACCATGAACCCGTCGGCGTCTGCGCCGCCTTTGCGCCCTGGAACTTCCCGGCCATCACGCCCGCGCGCAAGATCGCCGGCGCCTTGGCCGCCGGCTGCACCCTGGTGCTCAAGCCCGCCGAGGAAACCCCTGCAACCGCCCAGGAGCTGGTGCGTGTGCTGCACGACGCCGGCCTGCCCGCCGGTGTGCTGAACATGGTGTTTGGTGTGCCGGCCGAGGTCTCGGGCTACCTGCTCGACCAGCCCGAGGTGGCCAAGTTCTCGTTCACCGGCTCCACCGCCGTGGGCAAGATGCTGGCCTCGCATGCCGCCAAGAGCATGAAGCGCGCGACCTTGGAGCTGGGCGGCCATGCGCCGGTCATCGTCTGGAAGGATGCCGATATCAACAAGGCCGCTGATGCGCTGGTCGCCGGCAAATTCCGCAACGCCGGCCAGGTCTGCATCTCGCCCACGCGCTTTTATGTACACCGCGATGTGTTCGACAGCTTTGTGACCGCCTTTGTCGAGCGCACCAAAAAGCTCAAGGTCGGCAATGGCCTGGACGAGTCAAGCCAGATGGGCCCGCTGGCCAACCCGCGCCGCATCGAGGCCCTCACCCGCCTGATCGCCGATGCGCAGGAGAAGGGCGCCACCCTGCACACCGGCGGCAAGCGCATGCCCGGCAAGGGCTTCTTCTGGGAGCCCACCGTCATCAGCAACCTGCCCGAAGACGCCGGCCTGATGAACGAGGAGCCCTTTGGCCCGGTCGCGCTGATCAATCCCATCGCCGACATGGACGAAGCGCTGCAGCGCGCCAACCGCCTGCAGTACGGCCTGGCCGCCTATGCCTTCACGCAGGACAGCGCCGTGCGCCAGCAACTCTCCAACGGCGTGCAGACCGGCATGCTGGGAATCAACACCTTGAACATCTCCATGGCCGAGGCGCCCTTTGGCGGTGTCAAGGAAAGCGGCTGGGGCTCGGAATGCGGCATTGAAGGGCTGCAGGCTTACTGCAATATCAAGCTGGTCAGCGAAGACCAGTAACCGCTGCTGCTGCATCGCCGGCCCCTGCTGCGGGGCCGAGCGATGGAACCAAACACCGCGCCAGGTATTCAGACAGCAGATTCGCCGCTGGTGTGCCCGCACACCAGCGCCTTCTGTTTTTAAAAAATACAACGATGAGCGCAAGTTTGCAGATCGGGCCGTTCTCACTGCCCTGGGGTTTGGTCATTTTGATGCTGGCATGGCTTGCGGCCGATGTGCTGCTGGCGCGCTGGGCGCGCAAGCGCGGCCTGTCCACGACGCCGCATGCCTGGCTGCTGCCGCTATTGGCGCTGGTGGGGGCGCGCC
>NZ_KE148609.1:0-1941 GCF_000410635.1 Comamonas sp. B-9 | reverse complement strand
GCTGCCGCTATTGGCGCTGGTGGCGGCGCGCCTGGGCTTTGTCGCCCGCTATGCCGATGAGTACCTGGCGCAGCCGCTGTCGATGCTCAATGTGCGCGATGGGGGCTGGGAGCCCTGGGCGGCGCTGGCGGTGGTGGTTGTCTATATGTGGTGGCTGTGGCTGCGCAAAAAGGCGGTGTTGCAGCCGCTGGCGGGTGCGGCGGCGCTGTTTGCGGCGCTGTGGCTGGGCGGCAATGCGCTGGTCTACAACTTCTCCTCCAGCGCCAAGGCCTTGCCGCCGCTGTCGCTGGTGGCGCTCGATGCCCAAACCCATGCGCTCGACCAGTTCAAGGGCAAGCCTGTGGTGATCAACCTCTGGGCCAGCTGGTGTACCCCTTGCGTGCGCGAGATGCCTGCGCTGCTGGAGGCGCAAAAGCGCTACCCGCAGGCGCAGTTTCTGTGGGTGAACCAGCAAGAGGCACCCGAGGTGGTGCTGAAGGCCGCACGCGGCTTTGGCCTGCCCGATGGCCAGGTGCTGCTCGATCCGCGCAACAGCATGGGCGAGGTGGCCGGCAGCCGCGCGCTGCCCACCACCTTGTTCTATGACGCCAGCGGCCAGCTGCAGGGCCAGCGCGTGGGCGAGTTGTCTGCCGCCAGCCTGAACGATTTCATGCAGCAGATCGTGCCGGCTACGACGCCGTAGCGCTTGCGGGCGCTGCAGCGGTCTGCTCCGCCTCCAGCCGGGCCTGCAGCTCGCGCTTCATCACCTTGCCATTGGCATTCACCGGCAGCTCATCGATGGCGATGATGCGCGCCGGCCGCTTGTAGGGCGCCAGGTGCTCGCGCAAATGCGCTTGCAAGGCATCCAGGTCGGGCGGATGGCGGGCATCCTGCACCACAAAGGCGATCACGGCCTCGTTGCCATCGGCCTCCTTCTGGCCCACCACGGCGGCGCGCTGGATGCCGGGAAAGCTGCCCAGCGCATGCTCCACTTCACTGGGGTAGACATTGAAGCCCGAGCGGATGATCATCTCCTTGAGGCGGCCCACGACGAACAGCGCGCCATCGGCATGCAGCTCGCCCAGGTCGCCAGTGGCATACCAGCCGCCGTCGCGCAAGGCAGCGGCCGTGGCCTCGGGGTCACGGAAGTAGCCAGGCATCAAACCCGTGCCACGCACCCAGATCTCGCCGCGCTCGCCGGTCGGCAGCGGCAGGCCGCTGTGCGGATCGACGATCTGCAGTTCCGCGCCATCGATGCAGTAGCCAGCGCTGGTGTCGCTGCGGGCTTCGTCGATGCGCGTCAGGTGCAGCGAGCCGGCGTATTCGCTCATCGCATAGCCATGGTGCAGGGTCTGGCCAAACAGCGCCTCGACCTTGGTTTTCAGCGCCAGATCGAGCGGGCCGGCGCCGGTGTAGAGGTAGCGCAGATGCGGTGCAGCGGGCTGGCGGATGCCATGCTGCTCGCAGTACTGCAAGAGGCGCGCAAACAAGGTGGGCGGGCCTTGCAGCTGGGTGATGCCATGGTGGGCGAGTGCGTCCAGCAGATCGGCGGGCTCGAACTGGCTGCGCATCTCCAGCGCGGCACCGGCCGACAGCGAGGCCAGCAGCACCGTGCCCAGGCCGAAGATATGGGTCATCGGCACAAAGGCGTAGACCTTGTCATCGGGCCCGAGCCTGCGCGACTGGGCCGAGACGCGGGCAAAATGCGCCACGCCGCGCTGGCTCATCAGCACGCCCTTGGGGGTGCCGGTGGTGCCGGAGGTAAAGATGATGGCGGCCACCGGATTGCCGTCCGGCTCGGGCTCGGCGCGCGCATCGGCACGCACTGCCGTGTGGGCCAGGCCCGGCACGCAGGAGGGGCTCACGCCATAGCGCTCGGCGTGGGCTGCGGCGGCCTTGGAGACGCGGTCGGTGAAGTAGACCACCCGCGCATCGGCCTTGTCGGCAAAGCCGCGCACCTCG
>NZ_KE148608.1:440-6082 GCF_000410635.1 Comamonas sp. B-9 | reverse complement strand
CCGAGGGGCCGGTGGACCGGCTGCTGCTGACCCTGGCCTACAGCCTGGCCGGCCTGGGCTATATCGTCACCGCCACCTACCTGCCGGTGATTGCGCGCGGCGCACTGCCGGCCGATTCGATCTGGCCCGACCTGTTCTGGCCCATGTTTGGCGGCGGCGTGGCGCTGGGCGCCTACCTCTCGACCCATTTGCCCGCCCGTTGGGACCGGCGCCGGCTCCTGATGGCCGGCTACGGCATCCAGGCGGTGTCGATTGCGATCAGCGCGCTGTGGCCCACGCCGCTGGGCTTTTCGCTGGGCAGCCTGCTGCTGGGCCTGCCATTTACCGCGCTGACTTTTTTTGCGCTGCAAGAGGCGCGCCGCATCTGGCCCAGCGCCCTCAGCAGCTTTCCGGGCCTGCTGACTGCGGCCTATGGGCTGGGCCAGATTGTGGGCCCGCCCATGGTCGCCTGGATGCTGGCCCACAGTGCCAGCACCCAGCAGGGCTTTGCCTATGGCCTGGGGGCCGCGGGCGGCGCGCTGGTGCTGGGCATGGTGATTCTGGCCGGCATGGTCTGGCGCCATCCGCACCAGGGCTGAGCGGCGGAAACGCCGCTGGTAGCCCAGCGCAAAGGGCTGCCAAAGCGGCATCTGCGCCGCATGTCCAACTCGTGAAACATTGTTTGACCTTGGGGTAAACTCCGGGGCGCAAACGTTTGCGCCTATGCAAACATGCGGCATCTCGCGGCTACTGCTGTGGATAGCGCCGCGTGATGCACAACAATCCTTCGGAGACTTATCTCATGCGCTTTACCCGCCGTACCCTGACTGCTGCGCTGGCTTTGGCCACCGTGGCTGGTTTTTCCCACCAAGCCGTCGCGGCTGACAAGCCCAAGGTGGCGCTGGTGATGAAATCGCTGGCCAACGAGTTCTTCCGCACGATGGAAGACGGCGCCAAGGCGCACCAGAAGGCCAATGCCGCCCAGTACACGCTGGTGGCGAACGGCATCAAGGACGAGACCGATACGGCCGCGCAGATCAAGATGGTCGAGCAGATGGTGGCCCAGCGCGTGCAGGCCATCGTGATTGCTCCGGCCGACTCCAAGGCGCTGGTGTCTGTGCTGAAAAATGCAGCAGACAAGGGCGTGCTGATCGTCAATATTGACAACAAGCTCGATGCCGATGCGCTCAAGAGCAAGGACCTGAACGTGCCGTTTGTCGGCCCGGACAACCGTGCCGGCGCCAAGCTGGTGGGCGAGTTCCTCGGCAAGCAGCTGCAGGCCGGTGACAAGGTGGGTATCGTCGAAGGCGTCTCGACCACGTTCAATGCCCAGCAGCGCACCCTGGGCTTCCAGGATGCGATGAAGGCCGCTGGCGCCAATGTGGTCAGCCTGCAATCGGGCCAGTGGGAAATCGACAAGGGCAACACAGTGGCCGCCGGCATGCTGCGCGAGCACCCCGATCTGAAGGCGATCATGGCCGGCAACGACAGCATGGCGCTGGGCGTGGTCGCGGCGGTCAAGGCCTCGGGCCGCACCGGCAAGGTGCAGGTGGTGGGTTATGACAACATCGCCGCCATCAAGCCCATGCTCAAGGACGGCCGCGTGCTGGCGACTGCTGACCAGTACGCCGCCAAGCAGGCCGTGTTCGGTATCGAGATCGCGCTCAAGGCCCTGGCCGAGAAGAAAAAGCAGAGCGAGCTGCCCGCTGAGGTCAAGACCGATGTGGCCTTGGTGACCAAGGACAGCAAGTAAAAAACGGCGTACACCATGGCAACGACTGAGGCGCAAGGCGCCGGCACGCCACGCGTGCGTCTGCAGCAGATGGGCAAGGCCTACTCCGGCACCTTGGTGCTGGAGGGCGTGAGCCTGGATCTGCATGCGGGCGAGGTGATGGCGCTGACCGGAGAAAACGGCGCGGGCAAGAGCACCTTGTCCAAGATTCTGTGCGGGTTGGTGGATCCATCGCAGGGCCAGATGCAGCTCGATGGCAAGCCCTTTGCCCCCACATCGCGCCGCGATGCCGAGCGCCAGGGCGTGCGCATGGTGATGCAGGAGCTGGGCCTGGTGGCCACCTTGACGGTGGCCGAAAACCTGCTGCTGGGCCAGCTCCCACACAAGATGGGCTGGCTGGACCATGCGGCGATGCGGGCGCTGGCCCGCACCCAGCTGGCCAAGATCGGCATGGAGCATATCGACCCGGACACCCCCGTCTCGCAGCTGGGCATTGGCCAGCAGCAGATGGTGGAGATCGCCCGCAATCTGCAGGACGGCACGCGGGTGCTGGTGCTCGATGAGCCCACCGCCATGCTGACGCTCAAGGAAACCGAGCACCTGTTCACGCAGATTGCGCTGCTCAAGGCGCGCGGTGTGGCCCTGGTCTATGTGTCGCACCGGCTCGAAGAGCTGCAGCGCATTGCCGACCGGGTGGCCGTGCTGCGCGATGGGCGCCTTGTTGATGTGCGGCCCATGCAGGGCGTGCAGGAACATGAGCTGGTCGAGCGCATGGTCGGCCATGCGGTGCAGGACAACGAAGGCCGGCCGCGCCGCACGCGTGGCGCGCTGCGCCTGTCTGCGAAGAATTTGCAACGCGGCGCGCAGGTGCGCGGCGTGAGCCTGTCGCTCTATGCGGGCGAGATCATGGGCCTGGCGGGCCTGGTCGGCTCGGGCCGTACCGAGCTGGTGCGCCTACTGTTTGGTGCAGACCGCGCCGAGCAGGGCGAAATCAGCCTGCATGCCGCTGGCAGCAGCGCCGCCACGCACACGGTGGCACCCAACTGGAGCAGCCCCGTGCAGGCGATCCGCGCCGGCATCGGCCTGGTGACCGAAGACCGCAAGTCGCAAGGCCTGCTGCTCTCGCAATCTATCCGCGCCAACACCACCTTGGCGGGCATGCACAAGATTGCGCGCGGCGGCTGGCTGCAGCGCGCCCAGGAGAGCGAAGTGGCGCGCCATTTTGTCGAGCGCCTGCGCATCCGCTCGCGCAGCGCCGAGCAGGCGGTATCGACCTTGAGCGGCGGCAACCAGCAAAAGGTGGTGTTTGCCCGCTGGCTGCACCAGCCCTGCGATGTGCTGCTGCTCGACGAGCCCACACGCGGCGTCGATGTGGGCGCGCGCGCTGACATCTACCACGAGATCGACCGCATGTGCGACGACGGCAAGGCCGTCTTGATGGTCTCCAGCGATCTGCGCGAGTTGATGGCCATGTGCGACCGCATTGGCGTGATGCATGACGGCGAGCTGGTGGCCGTGTTCGAGCGCGGCCAGTGGAGCGACCAGCAACTGCTGGCCGCCGCCTTTGGCAATGTGGATGAAGCCCCATCGGCCCACGCCGCAGCCCAGGCTGCAACCCCCGAATAAAAAAGCAGGCAAGAGGACCAAGCCATGACCACCCCCCTTTCCGCGCGTGCCAGCGCGCCTACGCCGTCGGCTGCCAAGGCCTCTTCGGGCCGCATGCAGGCCTGGGGCACCTATGTGGGCCTGTTTCTGGTGCTGGCCGCGATGGTCGCGCTGTTCAGCTTCCTGAGCGAGTATTTCTGGAGCGCCGAGACCTTTGTCACCATCGCCAACGAGATCCCCGCGCTGGCGGTGATGGCCGTGGGCATGACCTTTGTGCTGATCCTGGCGGGCATTGACCTGTCGGTGGGCTCGGTGCTGGCGCTGTCGGCGGCGGTGGCGGCCCAGGCGATCCTGGTCTGGGGCCTCAACCCCTGGGCCGCCGGCGCGCTGGGCCTGCTCTGCGGTCTGCTCTGTGGCGCGGTGCTGGGCTCGATCTCGGTGGTCTGGCGCCTGCCGACCTTTATCGTGTCGCTGGGCATGCTCGAAGCGCTGCGTGGCGCGGCCTACCTGGTGACCGACTCGCGCACCCAGTACGTGGGCGACGCGATCTCGGGCCTGGCCGCGCCCATTGCCTATGGTGTCTCGGCCGCCTTTGTCATCGCCATCGTCGTGGTGGCGCTGGGCCAGATCGTGCTGACCCGCACCGTGTTTGGCCGCTATGTGGTGGGCATCGGCACCAATGAAGAGGCCATGCGCCTGGCCGGTATCGACCCGCGGCCCATCCGCATCCTGGTGTTTGCGCTGACCGGCCTGCTCGCCGGCCTGGCAGGGCTTATGCAGTCGGCGCGCCTCGAAGCGGCCGACCCCAATGCCGGCAGCGGCATGGAGCTGCAGGTGATTGCCGCCGTCGTGATTGGCGGCACCAGCCTGATGGGCGGGCGCGGCTCGGTGATCGCGACCTTTTTTGGCGTGCTGATCATCGCGGTGCTGGAAGCGGGCCTGGCCCAGATTGGCGCCAGCGAGCCTGCCAAGCGTATCATCACCGGCGCTGTGATCGTCGTGGCCGTGATCATCGACACGGTGCGCCAGCGCCGTGCCGCACGCCGGGCCTGACGGTGGCAATGAGCAGTATCAAGGATGTGGCGCGCCTGGCGGGCGTGTCCGTCACCACGGTCTCGCATGTGCTGAACAAGACGCGTTCGGTGCTGCCGGCCACGCAAGAGCGCGTGCTCGAAGCCGTGCAGACCCTCGGCTATGTGCCCAGCGCGGTGGCGCGCAGCCTCAAGATCAACGCCACGCACACCATCGGCATGCTGGTGCCGGACAACTCCAACCCCTATTTTGCCGAGCTGGTACGCGCCGTCGAAGACGCCTGCTTTGCCGCCGGCTATGCGCTGCTGCTGTGCAATACCGACAACCATGCCGGGCGCCAGCAGGTCTACCTGGATGTGCTGTCGCAAAAGCGGGTCGATGGCTTGATCGTGGCCTCGACCAGCGATGATGCGCTGATGTCCCAGCACCTGGCGCAAACCGCGCTGCCGATGGTGCTGATTGACCGGGCCATTGCCGGCCTGGAGCGGCCTTGCGTGCAGACCGACCATGTGCAAGGCGGCATGCTGGCCACCCAGCACCTGATGGCGCTGGGCCGCAAGCGCATCGCCTGCGTGGGCGGCCCGCAGGATCTGCAGTCCAGCGAGCAGCGGGTACAGGGCTGGCGCCAGGCACTGCAGCTGGTGGGCCTGCCCAGCGATTTGCTGGTGCATGGCGATTTCACCGCCAATGGCGGCTATGTGGCGATGCGGCGCCTGCTGCGCGACCGTGCTGCCGACCGGCCCACGGCTGTGTTTGCCTGCAACGACCTGATGGCCATGGGCGCGCTGCGCGCCGTGCATGAAGCGGGCCTGCAAGTGCCCCGCGATGTGGCTGTAGTGGGCTATGACGATATCGAGCTGGCGGGCTACACCCAGCCGGCGCTGACCACGGTGGCCCAGCCCACCCAGGCCATGGCCGAGCAAGCGCTGGCCTGGCTGCTAGAACGCATCCAGGCGGGCCGTAGCGCCGAGCCTGTCGCGGCGGCCACGCAGCTGCTGGTGCCGGCGCTGGTGACCCGCGAGAGCAGCCGGGCCCTGGCCCGGGCCGCCGTGCCGATTGCGATTGGAGAAACCCTGTGAATGTGCCTATCTTGAGCCAGGCCCCACGTATCGTGGTGCTAGGCAGTTTGAACATGGACCTGGTGCTGCGCGTGCCGCATATGCCGCGCGCGGGCGAGACCATGCTGGGCCAGTCGCTCAGCCAGGTGCCTGGCGGCAAGGGCGGCAACCAGGCCGTCAGCTGCGCGCGCCAGGGGGCGGCCGTGAGCCTGCTTTCTTGCGTGGGCGAGGACGCC
>NZ_KE148608.1:0-271 GCF_000410635.1 Comamonas sp. B-9 | reverse complement strand
GAGCCGGTGCTGCGCCCGCTGCTGCAGGATGCCGACTATGTGGTGCTGCAGTTTGAGACCCCGTTGCAGGAGGTGGACCAGGCCTTGCGCAGCGCGCGCGCCGTGGGCTGCAAGACGGTGCTCAACCCCTCGCCGGTGCAGCCGCTGCCCGATGCCTGGTGGCCGACCATCGATGTGCTGGTGGTGAACGAAGCCGAGGCCGCGCAGCTGAGTGGCAGCCCGGTCGACAGCCCCGAGAGCGCCGCCCGCGCCGCGCGCTGGCTGCAGGCCA
>NZ_KE148607.1:3612-5451 GCF_000410635.1 Comamonas sp. B-9 | reverse complement strand
GAGCCGCAGGGCGCCTCGGTCTGGGGGATTGTCTGCGCGCTCACCATGGCCTGGGCGAGCAGCGATCTGCAGGCGCAGGGCTTCTCCGATGGCACCGTGCCGGCGCAGGAGGCCAGCCAGGCCGATGCCACGCCGGTGCTGGAGATGCCGCTGCGCGTGCAGATGGCCGAAGCTGCGCCAGAAAGCCGCGATAGCGCGCCTGCGCTTGCCAGCAGCACCGCGCCCACCGCGAGCGCAGAAATGGCTGCTCCCACGCCGGCCGCCCCTGTCATTCCCGCCAGCACGGCACCTGCCGCCGCCTTGCAGCTGGCACCCAAGCTGATGCCCGGCACACTCGCGGGCAACGCGTCCCAGCAGCAGCTGCTCACAGCGCTCTACACGATGCTGAGGGACCACCCCGATGTGCGCAAGGCACGTGCCGCCGTGGAATCAGCAGGCTACGACACCCACACGGCTGAGGGCGCGCGCTGGCCCAGCTTCAAACTGGGCACCTCGGCCGGCAATGCGGCCCTGCCCCAGGGCGGACGCCGCAGCTCGTACACGGCGGTGAACGCCGAGGTGCGCATGAATCTGCTCGATGGCGGCGCCATCAGCGCCGGCATCGAGTCGGCCCAGGCCATGGAAGCGGCGCAAGGCAGCGCCCTCTACACCACGCGCCAGAATGTGCTGCTCGATGCGCTGTCGGCCTTGCTGGAGCTGCATCGCTTCCAAACCAAGGCCCGCATTGCCTCCGAGTCGGCTGAGATCATCGGCCAGTTGGCCCGGGTGGAATTGCGTCGCGCCGAGTTGGGCGCCGTGGGCCGCAACGACCTGCGCCAGGCCGCATCACGCCGCGCCAGCGCACTGGCCCAGCAAAATGCGCTGGAGGCCCAGCGCATCGATGCGCAGGCCCGCTTTACCCGCTACTTCAACTACATCCCCAGCCTGTCCTGGCTGCCCGAGCCCCAGGTGCCCAGCTTCTGGGTGCCGACCAATGAGCAAGCGGCGCTGCTGGCCGCCGAGGACCAAAGCGCCGAGCTGCGCGAGATCGGCCACCTGATCGAGCGCGCCCAGGCCGAGGTCGAGCGCAGCAAGGCCCAGCGCTGGCCCACGGTGGCTGCGGTGGTCTCGCACACGCGCGATCCCAAGAGCGTGCTCTACACCGAAGGCACGCGCTACGGTGTGGAGCTGAACTGGAACTTTGGCAATGGCTTTGAGCTGCGCGACCGCATCCTCAAGGCCATCAGCGAGCTGCAGGCCCAGCAAGCCCAGCAAGAGGCCGTGCGCCGCCAGGTGCATGAGGCTGCGTCGTCCGCCTGGGGCCGCTGGCAGGCAGGCCGCGCCCGCGAGGCCCAGCTGCGCGATGCCGTGCGCGAAGCCAGTGCCGCCTTTGAAGGCTACCGGCGCCTGTTGGAAGTGGGCCGGGGTAACCTCTCGCAGGTGCTCGATGCCCAGCTCGACGTACAGCGCCTGATGCTGGACGCTGCCGACGCCATGTATGACCAGCGCATCAATGAATTGCGCCTGACCCGCACCACCGGCCAGTTGCTGCCCCGCGACTTGCCCGAGCACTGGCTGGACCAGCTCTTTGCCCAGCGCTCTGCAAATGCCCCCGCGCCTGCCACCGCGCAGCGCCCCTTTGCCGGCCCTGGCCCCGCGCCACTGATTGGCAGCCGCGCAGCCCCTGCCCGGCCTGGAACCCCCTATACCTCACCCCCTGTTTTGACTGCGCAGCACCTGCCGCTGCGCCTGGACCACCGATGGGACACGCAGCTGCTCAGCCAGCCGCAAGGCCCTGGTGCGCCGCGCGCTCTGCGCTGGTAAGAGGTACGGGTTTCCACAGCGACAGGCGCTTGCCCA
>NZ_KE148607.1:1481-3602 GCF_000410635.1 Comamonas sp. B-9 | reverse complement strand
TCCCACAGCGACAGGCGCTTGCCCCCGCCTGCCACTGTTTTTCAGCTGGGCTATGTAAATGGAGAGCATCATGACCAACATCATCAAGAACTTCTGGAACGATGAAGAAGGCGCGACCGCCATTGAGTATGGGTTGATTGCGGGGCTGATTGCGGTGGCGATCATTACCGTTCTGACAGCCATGGGGACTAACTTGAATGCCTTGTTCGGCTACATCAGAGACGCATTGGCTGGTGTGACTGCTCCCTAATAAGGCCATGGCTACCACTGCCTTCACCTGGATCCTACTGCTATGGCTTATCGCCATAGCAGTCATGGACCTGCGCAGCCGCAAGGTGCGCAACTGGATGGTGCTGCTGGGCCTGGCGACCGGCCTGGCAGCACTGTTCGGAGGTGCACAACCGTTTGACCTGCTGGCCTGGCAAGGGCTGGCGGGGATGGCGGTGGCCTTTGCCGCCTTGCTGCCGCTCTATGCCATCCGCTGGATGGGCGCGGGCGATGTCAAGTTTGCGGCGGTGGCCGGGCTCTGGTTTGGTCTGTCTGTCCATCTGCTGGTGATCTGGCTAGCTGCCAGCGTGCTGGCCGGTCTGCATGGCATGGCGGTGCTGGCATGGCGCAACCTAGTGCGCAGCCCCCAAGGGGCCCTGCTGCAGGCCAAGCTGCCCATGCGTTGGGCGCCGCTGTTGCAACCCGCTGCTGCAACTGGAACGGATGCCGCTGCATCCAGCCGCTCATCGGGCCCCGCGCGCAGCATCCCCTACGCAGGCTATATGGCCCTGGTGGCCATCGTGCTGCTGATGCGCAATGCAGGCCCCATCACCGGCTAAAGGATGACAGCGATGTCCCTCCACCTCTTTCCATATTCCATGTGCTTTGCTGTCGTCCCCTGGGCCGCATGCGCTGCCGCGACAGCAAAGCATATGCAGCTGTCAACTTCTAGGAGCCCTCGACCATGAACCTCACCAAGATACTGGCCGGCCTGCTGCTGGTCCTTGCCTTGGCCCTGGGCCTGGGCGCCTTGCTGCTGGGCCGTCAATCTGCCAACCGGCCCAGCACGCCGATCACGGATGCCAGCAGCGGCGATGCAGGCAAGCCAGCGCCCACCCATGCCGTCGTGGTCGCAGCCAAGTCCATTGCGGCAGGCCAGCGCCTGGTGGCAGACGACCTCAAGATCGCCCAGCTTCCAGTCGCCGTGGCCTCCAGCTTCTCCAACACCGATGCACTGCTGGGCCGCACGACCACGATGGCGTTGGTGGCCGATGCACCGCTCTTTGAGCAGCAGCTGATCAGCGGCTTGGCCTTGCAGGTTGAGCCCGGGCAACGTGCGGTGTCTGTCGGTATCCGCGAGGCCATGGCCGCCGGCCACCATGTGCGGCCCGGCGATTTTGTCGATGTGTTCTTTACGCTGGACGGCAAGACCGACGCGGCCGAGGTGGACAGCCAGACCCGGCTGCTGCTGGCACGCACCCGGGTGCTGGCCTATGGCGCAGCCAGTGTGGAAAACCCACCACTCACCCAGGCCCAGCGCCAGCAAGAAGAGCAAGAGGCCGCCAAGACCGGCAGCAGCGCCAATGCAGCCAGGCGCAATACCCAGGATACCCAGGCGGCGCGCAATGCCGCCACCGCCGTGCTGGCCGTGCCTTTGCAGGATGTGGAGCGCCTGACCCTGGCCGAGAAATACGGCCAGTTGAGCCTGGCATTGCGCCACCCCGATGACAGCCGCGTGCCCGACCCGGCCCTGTTCGCCGCGCTGCCCACGGTGCTGCAGCCGGTGGCAGGCAAGCTGGCCAAGGGCGAACAACTGCAGGGCATGGACCGCTCCTTTGCCGGCCTGCGCTTCAAGGACCTGGCAACCGGCGCCGACAGCAAGCCGGTGCGCCGCCCTGCCACCGTCACGCAGGCCAGGGCGCCAGCGCCGGCCGCGCCCTTGGCGCCACCTCGCACGCTGGAGGTCTACCAAGGCGCCAGCGTGCAAACCGTACGTTATTGATGGCTGCCGGGGTTGTCAGCCCCGGTTGACCGCGCCACACAGGCGCACACGGGCCCGCAAGGCCCGGAACCAGAACGAGACAGACGAGGGAACCGACTATGAGAACCACCGCACTCGCATCCGCCGCCTGG
>NZ_KE148607.1:281-1468 GCF_000410635.1 Comamonas sp. B-9 | reverse complement strand
TGCTGGCCAGCGCCTTGGCCGTGCAGGCCCAGCCTCTGGCCACCGCTGCCCTGAGCGCGCAACCCTTGGCGCTGGTGCAAGGCCAGCAGCAGCTGTTCAAACCTGGCATCGCGATTGCACGCATCGCCATTGGCGACCCTGCCGTGCTGGATGTGCAGGTGCTGGGCGAATTGCCCCAAACGGGCAAACCCGCCGCTGGCAAGGCTGCCACCCCGCGCCCCGCCCGGCCGGCCGAGCTGCTGCTGACGCCCAAGGCTGCTGGCAGCACCACCTTGATGGTCTGGCCTAGCCAGGGCGAACCGCAGACCTGGAGCGTTGTGGTCAGCGGCCCGCGCCTCTTGCTGGAGCGGCGCCTGCAGTCTCTGCCCGAGCATGCGCGCGCCTCGGCAGAGCTGGCGGCCACTGCGCCCAAAGGCACGCCGTTGACCGACCGCGCCCAGGTGGATGTGCGCAGCAATACCGTGCAGGTCGATGTGCAGGTCGTGGAGTTCAAAAAGTCGGCCATGCGGCGCGCGGGCGTGCAGCTCAACAGCGGCGGCGCCAATGACCATGGCTTCCAGTTTGGGGTCTACACCCCGGGCAGCAATGGCAGCAGCAGTGGCTCTTCCAGCGGCAGCGGCGGTAGCGACAATGGCACGACAGCCATTGCCAGCGCGATGAACCTGGTCCTCGGCTTTGGCCGGGCCTTCAGCGGCCGGGGCATTACCGCGCAGCTGGGTTTTTTGGAGGGCAATGGCCTGGCGCGCGTGCTGGCCAAGCCCACCTTGGTGGCCCACAGCGGCCAGACCGCAAGCTTTCTGGCCGGTGGCGAGATCCCGATCCCCGTGCCCAGCGGCGGCAGCAACAATATCTCCATCCAGTACAAGGAGTTTGGCGTCAAGCTGCAGCTGACGCCAACCATCCTGTCCAACGAGCGCATCGCCCTCAAGGTGGCGCCCGAGGCGAGCGATCTGGACTACACCCAGGGCGTGACGATCAATGACATCTCGGTGCCCGCGCTGCGCACCCGGCGTGCCGACACCTTTGTCGAGCTGGCCGATGGCGAGAGCTTTGTCATTGGCGGGCTGGTCAGCCGCTCGACCCTGTCCAATGTCAACAAGGTGCCCTTGCTCGGTGACCTGCCCATCCTGGGCACCTTCTTCAAGAACCTCAACTACTCGCAGGAAGAGACCGAGCTGGTGATCATC
>NZ_KE148607.1:0-271 GCF_000410635.1 Comamonas sp. B-9 | reverse complement strand
GATCATCGTCCCCCCCCGCCTGGTGCAGCCGCTGCCGGCCGGCACCAACCTGGAGGCGCTGCTGCCCGGCGCGCAGCAGGAGCTGCCCAATGCGGGCCGCGTCTGGGCACCGTATGCCGTGGGCGCGCCCTATGCCGACTCGCCCCTGCCCGGCTTTTCGTACTGATGCCATGAACAAGGACTCGCTCGCCCCCCACAGTGCAGGCTCCGCGCCCGAGAGCCCCTCGCTGGCCGACCTGCTCACCCCCAGGCCCGGGCAGGTCCGGCCTGC
>NZ_APCR01000226.1:0-964 GCF_000410635.1 Comamonas sp. B-9 | reverse complement strand
GCCACGCGCGCCGCTGCACGCGCGGCGCATGGCTGGATCATGGATATCTATCTGCTGCGCCGCATGCCCATCAATCCAGCGCCGGCTGAGGCAGCACCGGCAGCGCCAGGCTGAAAACGGCCCCCGGTCCGGGCTCGGCCGCAGCGGCATCCAGATGGCCGCCATGGGCCTGCACAATGCGCTGGGCCAGCGCCAGGCCCAGGCCAATGCCGGAGATACTGGACTCGGCATGGCCCCGGCTGAAGGGCGCAAACAGCTGCTCAGGTGCCAGGTGCGCGGGCAGGCCCGGCCCGCTGTCCTGCACGCGCAAGAGCAGCTGGTCGCGCTCGACGTGCGCCGTCACCCGCACGGCGGTGCCCACGGGGGTGTATTTGCTGGCGTTGTCCAGCAGGTTGACGAGCACCCGCTCCATCATCGCCGCATCGATCCACAGCAGCGGTAAATCGGCCGGCAGCTGCAGCTGCACCGGGTGATCGGCCAGGCGCCCGCCGAGCTGGCGCAAGGCACTGCCCACCAGCTCATCGACGGGGATCCAGGCGCGCTGCAGGTGCACGCCGTCCTGCTGCAGCCGGGCCATGGCCAGCAGGTTGTCCACCAATTGCTGCAAGGCCTGGGCCTGGTTGCGGATCTGCAGCAGCATGTCTTGCGCCGGGCCAGGCGGCGCATGCGGCAGACCGGCCTGGGCAGCGCCCAGGATGCTGGTGAGCGGCGTGCGCAAATCATGCGATACCGACGACAGCAAGGTGTTGCGCATGCGCTCGCCCTCCATCGCCACCTGGGTCTGCTGGGCCACCTCGACAAAATGCACGCGCTCGAGCGCCAGCGCAATCTGGCTGGCGCAGGCATCCAGCAGGCGCCGCTCCTCGGGCACGCGCAAGCGCTCGGGTGTGCGCAGCTGCAGCACCAGCACGCCGCGCGCCCGCACCGGCGCCATCAGCGGCACATACAGCGCGTCCGACGCGGC
>NZ_KE148606.1:41202-42117 GCF_000410635.1 Comamonas sp. B-9 | reverse complement strand
ACCCCAGAGCAGCTGCTGCGCCCTGACTTCAACCCCTTGCAAGGATCGCCACAAGCGAGCAGTCCACAGCTAGGGCCTGCCGCCCAGAAGTGGGCCGGCAACCGTGTGGCCTATTACGAAAACAGCGAAGACAAAAGCAGCCAGGGCGCCAAAACCCACTACCGCTACGACAGCCGAGGCAACCGAGTTCAAAGCCTGGACGAGACCACCGGCCGCCAGATAGACCTGTACTGGGACACCGGCAACCAGCTCGTGCAGGTACATGTGCAAGAAGGCGGCAAACACCACCTGCAGCACTACCGCTATGACGCGTTTGGCAGGCGCCTGGCCAAATACAACCATCCGGCCAACGCATCAACCAGCCAGGAGAGCGGCACCGACTACTTTGGCTGGGACGGTGACCGGCTCGTGCACACCGAGCGGTTCAACACCACAAATAGCCAAGACAGCAACGGCGCAGCCCAGCCCGAAATCATCCACACCATCTATGAGCCCGGCAGCTTTACCCCGCTCATCCAACTGCGACGCGCCACCAAGGCCCCGCCAGATCTGGCCGACCAGCTGCTATCCAACACCCAGCCCGGCCTGGTGCAAGACGCCCTGCGCGGCGTGCTCTCCGATATCAAAGCGATGAATGCCTCGATGCAGCACAACATCGCCATCCAGGCGATGCCCCCAGATGTGCAGCGCTTTATGTACGAGCAGTTCCAGGAGCTGGAGCAAACGATGACCAGCCAGCGCGCGGAAGCGGCGCAAAGCATCGAGATACGGCATTACCTGTGCGACCACCTGGGAACGCCCCATGCTTTGATCCGGGAAGACACCCGGGTGGAGTGGGCGGTGCAACTGGATGCCTGGGGCAATGTGCGGGTGGAGCATAACCCCAGCGGGCAGTACCAGCCGATCAGGCTGCCT
>NZ_KE148606.1:25899-41192 GCF_000410635.1 Comamonas sp. B-9 | reverse complement strand
GGTGGAGCATACCCCCAGCGGGCTGTCCCAGCCGATTAGGCTGCCGGGGCAGCATGCGGATGGGGATACGGGGCTTTATTACAACCGGTATCGGTATTATGATTCATGGTTAGGAGTTTATATAAATAAGGATCCGATTGGCCTGAGCAGCGGTCCAAACACATATAACTACTCATTGAATAACCCCATTGAGGTTTATGACCCTACAGGACTAATTCCACCATTGATCGTCATCGCGTATTTAACAGCCATTGGAGCTGGAACTGGTGGAGCGGCAAGTTACATAAAACAGAAATTTATAGATAAAAAGTGCAACGTTAATCAAAAAGATATTATTAATGGAATTTTATGGGGAGCAGCTGGAGGCGCGGCAATGCCATTTGTCGGTGCAAGTGTCATAGGTGCCATGGGGGTAGGCGGTGTGGCGGGAGTCGGTCAGTATGTCAGCGGTGGAATCATTAATAATGAATCCATAAATATGCAAAGCGCAATTATTAACGGAGCAATGGGTGCCGCTGGCGGTTCTGTGGGAGGAACATTTATAAATAAAATGCCTTGGAATCCACCAAAAGGATGGATGGGGGTCAGACCGTATGATGACCAACCAATGCCTCAGCTAGTTTTTGATGCGGCTCTAAAGGACACATTACGTTCAAATTTATCAGCAAAGTCGATTGGCCAAGGTGCTGCTGGAGCGCAACTAGGCAATCAAACTGAACTACCTTGCCTCACATGCGAGTCTAAATGTGAATAAACATAGATATCAAGTTGATCTCATCACGGAACTCCTTTGGCCTAATAACATCACAGGCATAGTAATTTTCCTAATAGGATCATTTTCAACACTTCTCCTGTTAAATTTTTCTTTTAGAGAATTGAATTATCATAGAAAAATTTATCACTGGAATTCAAATAGCGCTTATATACAAAAACTGGCAATCGATAAGAATATCTTAGAAATTCAGTATAACTACGTGGTAGATGGCGCAGATTATACAAACTCTAAAATAAACTCAAAAATGCTTAATGAAGCTGAAATTGACTCCAAACAAGCATTAGAATTAATAGCGCAAAAAAAATACAAAAAAATAATTGAAATAAGATTTAACCCCAAAAATCCCAAAGAATCAGTTTACATATTAGATCCCAATGAGATTTATTACAGTCTATTCATCGCATTATTTTCTATTTTCTCAGCATCAGTCCATGGAATATTGTTAATTAGGAAATTTAAAAACATCATCTACAGACAAAAATTACGCTCATGACATGCGACTTATATCCCAAAAAAATCACATCCAAGCTGGGTATGCATGTAACTATCCACCGACTTCAGAAATAACATCAGCGGCTATTTGAGAAATTCAACAAGCCATCGGGAAATAGGTAGCAGCAACTTCACTTGCAACCTATTCTGTCATCTTGTCAAGTGACTTAAATTTATCAACAGGAACGCTTCGATTCTCTCAATAAACCAATATAGCGGGAAGCGATAAAATGAAAATCTATGCAATATTTATCAATTTAATAGCATGCTTTTCATATATGTGCACATTCCTGAATTTAGAGAAAGAATAATTGGAGTAATTTTTCTTACCATGATGCAATTTTGCTTACTTTATGAGCACGGCTACAAAATCTTCCTCAAAAAAGGTTACAAGAAAATATTTATGATTTTCTATTGCCTGCCTTTTGCACTAACATTCGTAATAATCACCTATTGCATATCAAGTATTTGATTTAAATGGAAATATTTTTTATACTTTAGAGCCAAATATTATATATAAATAAATGAAAATTGTGAACATTGATCGCATCATGGCAATGCGAGCTGGAGGCTGCGAAATGAAAATTTTCCCAGTATTAATTTTCTATTCTTCTTGTTA
Source organism: Comamonas sp. B-9 (assembly GCF_000410635.1). Lineage (NCBI taxonomy): Bacteria > Pseudomonadati > Pseudomonadota > Betaproteobacteria > Burkholderiales > Comamonadaceae > Comamonas > Comamonas sp. B-9. Next base: position 39,306 of record NZ_KE148606.1, on the reverse strand, counting down.
TATGGTTCTTTGAATATTTATAGCCACCAATACAATATTATCGGTAACATTTTTCAAGTTGTGATGCTGCTTTGTCTAATATATGAGCATGGTTTTAAAATTTATTATAAAAATGGAAATAAAAAATATTTATGATTTTTATGTTTTCCCATGCATTTTGGTTTTTTATATATTCATTCGAAATGATTTGCGAAGATTTTATTGAAAAGTCTACTAAAATTTAGATTTTTTGCAATTGCGAGTTGTAGTGCTAATAAATGCCCGTGATTAATCTTATCTGCTCGTCCTTCTATTGATGTATTGAATATTGATTTGTTAAATGAGAATGTCTGTTGGAGTTTTCTTAATTGTATTTCATTTGACATTATTCTTTGGTATTTCTATTGACATTTTAGATATGGAAAGTAACTTAATTTGGATCATTTTTGCTATTGCAATGCAAATGTGATTGATTTATGAGAATGAATACAAAATCTTCTTCAAAGAAGGCAGTGGAAAAATATTTGTGATTTTCTATTGCCTTTCGTTTTTAGTTAATTTCGTTATAATTTTCTATTTAATAGTAGTCGATTTAATTTAAATTAATATGCTTTTGGGGTTTGGGAATAAAAATCTTTAATTTTTATAAGCGGTCAGCAATCAATAAGCGGCTCAAAAATTCGAGATCCGCCACGACCTCCGTGGTCACCGGCAAGCGACATTGAGCAGAAGGGAGGGGGCGAGTGGAATACATCCTGAGTGAGCTGTACCAGCAAAGTTAGCTGGCCTGGGCAGACCAAGGGGGGCTGCGCTGATCCCTTGATGCAATGCGAGGGCTGCGATGACGGCGTTGCGCCTCGTTCACCGCGTCTTCGCCTATAGTGCGGACACCAACCACTCCGCCAGCGACCATGCCCCTGCTCGACAGCCAACACGCCGATGAACTCAGCGCCTTGCTGGCGGTGTTCGATGCCGGCTCGTTTGTCGCTGCGGCCGCGCAGTTGCAGCGCCACCCGACGGTGCTGTCGCGCCGGCTGAGTGCGCTGGAGGCGCGGCTGGGGATTCGGTTGCTGGAGCGGTCCACGCGCCAACTGCGGTTTACCAGCGAGGGCCAGCATTTTGTGGCCCAGGTGCGCGAGGCCCTGGCCTTGCTGGACCAGGCCCAGCGCCAGGCCAGCGAGGCCGCCGCGGTTGTGCGCGGATCGCTGCGGCTGTCGCTACCGGCCAGCATGGGGCGGCGCTGGCTCAGCCCCATGGTGGCGGGGTTTGCCAAAGCCCATCCGCAGGTGGTGCTGGATGTGGAGTATGCCGAGCGCTTTGTCGACATCATCGGCGAGCGTTTTGATGCGGCGATCCGTATCGGCTCGCTGGCCGACAGCAGCCTGGTGGCGACCCGGCTGTGTGACCACCGGCGCCTGGTCTGTGCCGCGCCCAGCTACCTGGCCGCGCAAGGCTGGCCGCAAACGCCGCAGGACCTGGCCAGCCACCGCTGCCTGGGTTTTACCGGGCTGCGCAGCTACCCGCAGTGGCAGTTCTCGCGCGTGGGGGAATCCTGCACGGTCAGCATCCGCGCCAGCATGGTGAGCAATGACAACGAGGCCTTGCTGGTGGCAGCGCGCCAAGGGCTGGGCATCATTGCGGGTGGCGACTGGTTGCTGGGCCCCGAGGTGGCAGCGGGCCATCTGCAGGAGGTGCTGCCGCAGTGGCAGCTGCAGGCCGATGCCGGCATCTACCTGGTGCGGCCTTCCAGCCAGTGGCGCAGTGCCGCATCCAGCGCCTGGCGCGACTGGGTGATGGCGCATTTTGCGCAGGGCGCTCCCTGGCGCCAGCCAGAAGGCGCTGCTTGAGGAAGGGTCAGGCCAGCGCGTGGGCGGCAGCGATGCCGCTGCGCACCGCGCCTTCCAAGGTCGCGGGGTAGGGCCCGTCGATATAGTCGCCGCAGGCCAGCAGGCCGGGTGCAATCAGCATGCCGGGGCGCTGCAGCCCAGGCGTACAGGCAAAGGTGGCGCGCTTTTCCACAATGGTTTTGAGGGGCTGCAAGGCCAGGCCCAACTGGGCCTGCGCCTGGGCGATGACCTGCTGCTCGATCTCGGCGCGGTCGCCCTCGCTAGTACTGATGACAAAGGCCAAGAGGCCCGCCGGGTCGCCCAGCTGGGCGCGGTCAAACACAAACTGCGCGGGCTGCTGGGGGCTGCTCTCCAGCGCCAGCCAGGGCGCGGCCAGGCTGTGGCCTTGGGCGTTGGGGGCCGGGTTCCAGGCGTAGACGGTGGCAATGGCGGTGTGTGCCAGGCGCTGGGCGTCGTCCGCCCAGGCCTGGGCCTCTGCCTGCTCGGGCGCTGATGAATCTGCAAAGGCCGCTTGCACCAGACGCGCGGCCTCCCATGCCGGGCAGGCCAGCAGCACCTGGTCATAGCGCTGTCCGTTGACCCGCCAGCCGGACTCGGACCTGGCCAGCTGCTGCACCCGCCCGCTCAGGTGGCAGTCGTGGCCCCGGGCTTGCAGCCAGCTGGCGGCGGCATCGGGGAAGAGCCGGCCCAGATCCACCAGCGGCAGCCAGAAATGCGAGCCTTTGTGGGTGGCAAACAGGCTGTCTTGCAGCACGCGCAGAAAGACCTGGCCGCTGGCCTGGTGCAGGGGCGTGTTCAGCGCCGAGATGCACAGCGGGTCAAAAAACTCCGCCAGCAGGCGCTGGGGCAGACCGGCGCAGAGATCGGCCACGCTGGCCTGCGGTGCGCAGCGAAAGCCCTGGCGTTGCCAGGCGGCAGCGCGGCGCAGCAGTTGCAGGCGTTCGACCAGTGACCAGCCCCTGGCCGTGGCAATGCCGATCAGCGCATCCCAGGGCGGCGCGCTGTCGGGAAAGCGGATGCCCCGGCCGTCGGGATAGCGCATGGCCAGCGGCCGTTTGATGAAGGAGGCATCGGTGCTGACCCCCACCCGCTCCATCAGCGCGCGGCAGGCGGTGTAGGCGCCAATCAGAATATGCTGGCCGTTGTCGACCGTGATCTCATCGCCGCCGGGCAGGGCCAAGGCCAGGCCGCGCGCGCGGCCGCCCCAGTGGGCGGAGGATTCCCAGACCGTGACCTGGTGGGCACTGACTGCGGCGAGCTCAACGGCGGCGGCCATGCCGGCCCAGCCGCCGCCGATCACGGCGATACGTTGGCTGCGGGCCACGTTACATGCGGCCCAGTGCTTGCATGCGCCAGGCCAGCCAGAGCTTGCGCAGAGGGGTCAGGCTCACGCGCTGGTGCAGCACCTGGAACTTGTCCTGCTCGATCTCGCGCAGCAAGGTGCGGTAGATGCTGGCCATCATCAGGCCGGGCTTCTGGGCGCGGTAATCGGCCTGCGGCAGCAGGGCCAGCGCCTCGTCATAGAGCTGGTGGGCGCGCTGGGCCTGAAAGCGCATCAGCGCCTCGAAGCGCTCCGAGTACTTGCGGTTGAGAATCTCATGCGCCTTGACATCGAACTGCTGGAGCTCATTGACGGGCAGGTAGATGCGGCCGCGCATCGCGTCCTCGCCCACATCGCGGATGATGTTGGTGAGCTGGAACGCCAGGCCCAGCTTGTGGGCGTACTGCGTGGTTTGCGGGCTGGTCTGGCCAAAGATGCGGGCCGCCACCTCGCCCACCACGCCTGCCACCAGATGGCAGTAGCGCTGCAGGCCGGGAAAATCCAGATAGCGGGTTTGCTCCAGGTCCATCTGGCAGCCCTCGATCACCGCCAGCAGGTGCTCGGCCTGGATGGAAAAGGCGCTGGCATGGGGCATCAGCGCCTGCATCACCGGGTGGCTGGGCTGGCCGGCAAAGCTCTTGCGCACTTCGCTCTGCCACCAGGCCAGCTTGGTGGCCGCCACGCCCGGGTCGCTCACCTCGTCGACGACATCGTCGACCTCTCTGCAAAAGGCGTAGAAGGCGGTGATCGCTGCACGCCGGTCTTTAGGCAGGAAGAGAAAGGCATAGTAAAAGCTGCTGCCTGAGGCTGCGGCCTTGTTTTGAACATACTGCTGGGGCGTGGTCATAAGCGCCGTATTGTCCCATGGGCCGGAGGCCCGGGAGGATTACCCCAGCGACAGAGATGCAAGTCATCACGGCGCCTTGCCAGGCTCCTCTGCATGACCGCGCAAACCGGGCTGCACTGCCCCGATGGCGGGGGTGAGCGCTTGCACAGCTTTGTTGACAATGCCTGCTGGGGTGACTGGGGCTGCTGATCAAAGGAAAAAATATAAATAAATTCAAAGATCTTTGGTGTTATGGCATGCAGGCGTCGGTCGACGGGAGGGCGTATCGAAGTCTTTTGTTGCAATAGTTGTTGGGTATTGACATGTCGCCCTCCATATAATCGCGGTCGCCATTGAGCACAAGGGGAGATACATGCCGCCCGGGCACCAGGACCAAAGCCAACAACAAGTCCGGGTTTCCACACTGACGGCGGCATGTGCGGAGGGACGCTGCAGGCACCACGATTGACGGGGTGCCTGTGGCGGATCTTTCTGTCGTGGATCTAGCGGGTACGGGCTGAACACCATTGAGGGGTTCAGCCCGTTTTCCTTCTGGGTCTGTGAGCCATCGCGTGACGGGCCGCTTGCATAATGCTGGCATGCGCATACTCCTGGTAGAAGATGATCAGATGATTGGCGAAGTGGTGCTCGATGCACTGCGTGCCGAATCCTGGGCGGTCGATTGGGTCAAAGACGGGGCGATGGCGCAGACGGCGCTGGCGACGGCCGGCTACGACCTGGTGCTGCTGGACCTGGGCCTGCCCAAGGTGGACGGGCTGCAGGTGCTGCGCGAGATGCGCGCGCGCCAGGTGCGCATTCCGGTGCTGGTGGCCACCGCGCGTGATGCCATTGCCGAGCGGGTGGCGGGGCTCGATGCCGGTGCCGACGACTACATCATCAAACCCTATGACCTCGATGAGCTGCTGGCGCGTATCCGGGCGCTGCTGCGCCGTGCCAGCGGCCGGGCCGAACCCGAGTACTGCTGGGGCCAGGTGCGCCTGGTGCCCGCGTCGCGCGAGGCCTTTGTGGCCGGCCAGCCGGTGCAGCTGTCGGCCCGCGAATGGGCGGTGCTCGAGCCCTTGATCGCCCGGCCCGGCCGCGTGCTCTCCCGCGCGCAGCTGGAAGAAAAGCTCTACTCCTGGCGCGATGACATCAGCAGCAATGCCGTCGAGGTCTATATCCACGGCGTGCGCAAAAAGCTGGGCGCCGATCTGATCCAGAATGTGCGCGGCCTGGGCTACCTGGTGCCGGTCGAGTCGCTGCCAAGCGGGGTGGCACCTTGAGCCATGCGCTGTGGGCCGGGCGGCCTTTTTCGCTGCGCGCGCGGCTCATCTGGGCGCTGCTGGCTGTGGTGGTGGTGGCCGCGGGCCTGCAGGCTGTCAGCATCTACCGCACGGCGCGGGCGGAGACCGAGGCGCTGTTCGATGTGCAGATGCAGCGCATTGCGCTGGCGCTGTCGGCGGGCTTGGCGTCCGAAGTTGCGTCTGATGCGCTGGCCGATCCGCAGGCCAAGGCGCAGGACATGATCGTGCAGATCTGGCGCGCCGACGGCATCATGCTCTACCGCTCCAGTAACTCGCGCCTGCTGCCCCAGGTTGCCGTGCTGGGTTTCAGCGATGCGCGGGCGCACGGCGTGGCCTTTCGCATCTATGCGCTGCAGACGCCGACCCAGGTGATCCAGGTGGCGCAAGAGGCGGCATCGCGCGGCCAGATGGCCGGCAATGTGGCCCTGCGCTCCATCGTGCCGGTGCTGCTGCTGGCCCCACTGATCATGTTGGTGGTGTGGTGGGTGGTGGCCCACACCTTGGCGCCGTTGGCGCGCACCCGCGAGCAGCTGGCGGCGCGCCAGGCCGATGATTTGTCTCCGCTGGCCGATGCCGATCTGCCGTTGGAAGTGCAGCCCCTGGTGCAGGAGATGAACCTGCTGCTGGCGCGCTTGCAGGCGGCCTTTGATGCGCTGCAGCGCTTTGTGGGCGACGCCGCCCATGAGCTGCGTACACCGCTGGCGGCGCTGCGGCTGCAGGTGCAAGGCCTGGCCCGCGCGCCCGATGATGCCGCGCGCCGTGTGGCCAGCGAGCGGGTGATGGCAGGCATTGACCGGGCCACGCGCATGGTCGAGCAGCTGCTGCACCTGGCCCGCCAGGAGGCCGGGCAGATGCAGGCAGCGCCTGCGCAGCCGGTTGCGGTGGCTGCGCTGTGCGAGATGGCGGTCGATGAGCTGCAGCCGCTGGCCCAGCAGGCCGGCTTGACCTTGCAGCACCAACTGGACGACACCCTGGAGCCCGTGCAGGGCCAGGCCGATGCGCTGGGCCTGCTGCTGCGCAATCTGCTGGAAAACGCGCTGCGCTACACCCCCGCAGGTGGCCAGGTACTGTGCCGCTGGTACGCCGATGCCGAAGGCCAGCGTGTGCTCAGCGTTGAAGACAGCGGGCCCGGTATCGCCCCCGAAGAGCGCGAGCGGGTGCTGGACCGCTTCTACCGCGTGCCCGGCACCGCTGCGCATGGCAGCGGGCTGGGGCTGGCCATTGTCAGCGCGGTGGCACGCCAGCACGGTGCGCAGCTGGTTCTGGATGCGTCTCCCAGCTTGGGTGGCCTGCGGGTGCGGGTGATTTTCTAAGCCCACACGGCACAAACTGATTCGTTGTAAATATCAGCTTATTCAATCTGCGAACTTCTAGGGTTAGCAGGGGGAGGGGGCTATCGGTACCTAAGGGATAAAGGAGCGCACAAGAACCTTTAGGAGACTGGCATGAACCCGTGGAGCATCGCGCTCAGCGCAGCGCTGTTGGGGGTGTGGGGCGCTGCAGCGCAGGCCCAGCCCAAGGCCTATCCGCAGCAGCCCATCAAGCTGGTGGTGGGTTATTCACCGGGCGGCTCGGTCGATATCGTGGCGCGGCAGTACGGGCAAAAGCTCTCCGAGCTGCTGGGCCAGAGCGTGATTGTCGAGAACAAGGCGGGCGCCAGCGGCACCCTGGCCGCCAATGCGGTCAAAAACGCGGCGCCCAATGGCTACACCCTGTACTTTGTCGCCAGCCCCACGATCAGCATCACGCCGGCGGTGACCAGCACCAGCTTTGACCCGGTGGCCGATTTTTCGCCGGTCGGCTCGGTGGTCAAGTACACCAATGTGCTGCTGGTGGGCGCGCAGTCGCCGTTCAAGTCGCTGCAGGAGCTGCTGGCCTTTGGCAAGGACCATCCCGGCCAGCTGACGTATGCCTCGGCGGGCAATGGCTCGTCCAACCACCTCTCGGGTGTGCTGCTGGCCAAGTACGCGGGCATCACGATGACGCATGTGCCCTTCAAGGGCAATGCGCCGGCGATGGCCGAGCTGATGGCCAACCGCGTCTCCATCCTGTTTGACCTGAACACGACGGCGGTCACGCAAGTGCAGGGCGGCAGCGTGCGCGCGCTGGCACTGACATCGCCGCAGCGCAACCCGCAGCTGCCCCAGACGCCGACGATGGCCGAGTCCGGCTACCCCGACTTCAATTTCGAGGGCTGGATTGGCCTCTTGGCACCGGCCAAGACCGCGCCCGAGGTGGTTGAGGCGCTGGCCCAGGCCAACCAGAAAATCCTGGCCGATGCCCGCTTTGTCGCCGACATGGAGCGCTCGGGCTATGCGATCGACCCGGTCAGCACCGCTGATCTGAAAAAACGCATTGCCAGTGACTACGCCTTCTTCAAGCAATTGGCCCCGGACGTTCAGGCCAGCCAGTAACACCACCATGTCACACACCTTCAATATCGGCGACCTGGTCGCCCAGTTCCTGCATGCCACCGGTACCGAGCTAGTCTTTGGCATCATCTCCGTGCACAACATCCCCATCATGGACGGCATCGCGCGCCAGGGCGGCATCCGTGTGGTAATGACGCGCGGCGAGATGGGCGCGGCGCATATGGCCGATGGCTATGCCCGGCGCAGCGGCAAGCTGGGCGTGCTGGTCTCCAGCACCGGGCCGGGCGCGGCCAATACCGTGTCGGGCTTGCTGGAGGCCTCGTTTGCCTCCAGCCCGCTTTTGCATATCACCGGCCAGGTGCCGCGCAAGTTTTTGGGGCGCGATACCGGCGCCACCCACAATGTGCGCGACCAGCTGGGCATGCTGCAATCGGTCTGCAAGGCCAGCTACCGCATTGAACGGGCCGAAGACGCGCTGCGCATCTTGCAGCAGGCAGCCAGCGAGGCGCTGACGGCGCCGATGGGGCCGGTCAGCATCGAGATTCCGATCGATGTGCAAAAGCAGCCTATGCCGCAGGCCGATGTGGGCACAAGCCTGGCGCTGCCGCCCCTGCCCGCGCGCCCCCGGGCCAGCGATGCCGACATTGCGCAGCTGGCCGAGCGCGTGCGCGCTGCGCGGCGGCCCATGCTCTGGGTGGGGCGCGGCGCCATCGATGGCGGCGCAGCGCTGCAGCAGCTGCTGGACAGGGGCTTTGGCATGGCATCGAGCTGGGCCGGGCGCGGCATTGTGCCCGAGGACCACCCTTGCAATCTGGGCGGCCTCAACGGCACCGGCGCGCCGGAGGTGATTGACTTCTACAAGACCGTGGATCTGATGCTCGTGGTGGGCTCGCGCCTGCGGGGCCAGGAGACTGTGGACCAAAGCCTGGCCTTGCCCGGCTTGCGGGTGCAGATCGACCTGGACCCCGCCGCCGAAGGCCGCAGCTACGACTGCGCGCAGTTTGTCTGTGGCGATGCCCGCGATGTGCTCGAGCGCCTGGTGGTGGCGCTGGGCAGCTACCAGGCCGAGCCCTGCTACCGCGCGCAATTTGCCGGTATGAAGCAGCGTGCCCGCCAGGCCTTTGCCGCCACGCTGGGGCCCTATGCCGGCTTTGCCGAGCAGCTCCGACGCCAGCTGCCGCGCAACGCCGTCTGGGCGCGCGATATCACTGTGGCCAATTCCACCTGGGGCAACCGTTTGTTCGAGGTCTATGGCCCCCGCGATGCCATGCACCCGGTGGGCGCCGGCATTGGCCAGGGCCTGCCGCTGGGCATCGGCGCGGCCTTTGCGGCAGGCGGCGCCAAGACCGTGGTGCTGAGTGGCGATGCCGGCTTCATGATGAATGTTTGCGAGCTCTGGACCGCCATGCAGGAGCGGCTGGACATGCTGTTCATCGTCATGAATGACGCCGGTTACGGCGTCATCAAGCACATGCAGGATGCCAATTTTGGCGGCCGGCGCGTCTATGGCGATCTGGCGCCGCCGGACTTTGCGCTGCTGGCCCAGTCGGCCGGCATCGCCTACCGCAAGCTCAGCCAGGCCCATGGCTTGGCAGAGGCGGTGGCGCAGCTGGCGAGCCAACCCGGGCTGGCATTGCTGGAGGTCGATATGCTGGCCATTGGCGAGGCACCGCCATATTTCCCCTACCAAAAGTCCTGAGGCCGAAAGTGATGCGCGTCTAAGTTTCTTCTAAGTCTGGGCAGGCACATTAGCTCCATCGACCTCATGCAAGTGGTATTCAGGAGTACAAAATGTCTGTTCCTTCTTTTCAACTCGGTTCGCGCAAACTCGTAGCTGCCTTGCTGACGGCAGGGGTGTTGGGCGGCGTGGGTGCCTCTGCGCTGCAGCATGTGCAGTGGAGCGCCCATGCCCAGGGCGCGCCTGCGGTCATGGCGCAAGCGGCGCCGGCTTCCGCGCCCATGGTGAGCCTGCCCAATTTCAGCGCCATCACCCAGCAGGCCGGTCCTGCAGTGGTCAATATCAGTGTGCGCGGCACGCGCAAGGTCTCGGACGATGAGGACGACGGCGACGATGCCGATGCCGCACCCTCGGCCAACCGGGGCCAGCAGATCGACCCCAATGACCCGATGCTGCAGTTCTTCCGCCAGTTCGGCTTTGGTGTGCCCCAGCAAGGCATGCCGCGCGGCTTTGGCCGCCAGGTGCCGCAAGAGGTGCCGATGGCCGGCGAAGGCTCGGGCTTTATCATCAGCCCCGATGGCACCATCCTGACCAATGCCCACGTGGTCAAGGGCGCCAAGACGGTGACGGTCAAGCTCACCGACCGGCGCGAGTTCAAGGCCAAGGTGCTGGGCTCGGACCCCAAGACCGATATCGCCGTCATCAAGATCGACGCCAAGGATTTGCCCGTTGCCAAGATCGGTGACTCCAAGGCCATCCAGCAAGGCGAATGGGTGCTGGCCATTGGCTCGCCCTTTGGCTTCGAGAACTCGGTGACCGCCGGTGTCGTCAGTGCCAAGGGCCGCGCGCTGCCCGATGACAGCTCGGTGCCCTTTATCCAGACCGATGTGGCGATCAACCCCGGCAATTCCGGTGGCCCGCTGATCAATGCGCGGGGCGAGGTGGTCGGCATCAACTCGCAGATCTACAGCAAGAGCGGCGGCTACCAGGGCCTGTCCTTTGCGATCCCGATCGACCTGGCGGTCAACATCAAGGACCAGATCGTCTCGCACGGCAAGGTCGACCATGCGCGCCTGGGGGTCGTGATCCAGGAGGTCAACCAGGCCTTTGCCGATTCCTTCAAGCTGCCCAAGCCCGAAGGCGCCTTGGTGGCCAGTGTGGAAAAGGGCGGCCCTGCCGACAAGGCCGGCCTGCAGCCCGGCGATGTGATCACCGGCTACAACGGCCAGGCGATTGTCTCGTCCAACGACCTGCCTGCGGCCATTGCCACGGCGCGCCCCGGCAGCCAAGCCGAACTGCAGGTCTGGCGCGGCGGCAAGGCCACGACCTTGCAAGCCACCCTGGGCGGCAATGTCAGCAAGGGCGAGCAGGTGGCGGGCAACGACAAGGTCGGCAAGGGCAAGCTGGGCCTGGCGCTGCGCGAGCTGACGCCCCAGGAAAAGCAGGCCAGCGGCAGCCAGCAGGGCTTGATCGTCGAGCAAGCGGCCGGGCCTGCGGCGCTCGCCGGCGTGCAACCCGGTGACGTGGTGCTGTCCGTCAACGGTGCGGCGGTGAAAGGGATTGAGGATCTGCGCAAGCAGGTCGCCCAGTCCGACAAGTCGGTGGCGCTGCTGATCGAGCGCAATGGCCAGAAGATTTTTGTACCCGTGCAGCTGGGTTAAGAAAGGCTAGACCATGTCAAACACATTCCCCACTTGGGCAAAGGATGGCTGAGCACTGAGCCGCCTGGCCCCAAGGCCCGTAAACACTCTCCTCGGGGGTTCCCATAACCCCTTTAGGCCGGATCGCAGGATTCGGCCTTTTTTTTGTGGGCGGATAGCGGCTCACATGCGCCAGGCGCGCCACAGCATCAGCGGTACATCGCCCTTGCCAATGGTGCGGCGCTGCCACAGGCTCTGGCCTTGCAGGGCTTCCACCTTGTCCAGAATGCGCAAACCCCCTTGCACCACCAGGCGCAACTCCCAGCCGGCGCGGCCGGGCACGCGGTGCACCAGCGGCGCGCCTTCTTCCATCAGGCGGCGCGCCCAGGCGGCTTGCTGCATCACCAGCTGGCGCAGCGCCGGGCTGTCCTGGCGCTGCTGCATGGCGGCCGTGGTGATACCGGCGGCCTGGCAGTCGGCATCGTTCAGGTAGTAGCGGCCGCGCGGAATATCCACCCCCAGGTCCTGCCAGAAGTTGATCAGCTGCAGCGCGCTGCAGATGGCATCGCTCTGGGCGAGGGACGGGGCATCGTTCACGCCATACAGATGCAGCAGCAAGCGGCCCACCGGGTTGGCCGAGCGGCGGCAGTAGTCGAGCAGCTCGCTGCGGTCGGCATAGCGCGCGCCTTGGGCGGTCTTGTCGATGTCCTGCATAAAGGCGCTGATCAAATCATCGAGCAGCGCCACCGGCAGCTGCCACTGCACGATGGCTGCCTGCAGTGGCGCAAACACGGCCTGCCAGCGCTCCTGCGGCGGTTTGCCCTGGGCGATATGGGCGAGCGCATCGCGGTAGGCCTGCAGCTCGGCCAGGCGGGCGGGGGCATCGGCGTCGCCCTCGTCGGCAATGTCATCGGCCGTGCGCGCAAAGTGGTAGATGGCGGCAATGGGCGGGCGCAGCGCCGGTGGGCACAGCCAGGAGGCCACCGGAAAATTCTCGTAGTGGGTGACGGGCGTGGCCACGGCGGGCGTTGACGAGCCGATAGGCGCAGAAGGGGAGGGCGTGGAATCTTTCACAGCGCCGATGCTAGCGCATCCCACAGGGTGTGGCTGCCAAGCATTGACAGCCGGGAGCGAACTGTCTAGATTAGTGACCGTTTGGTCATTAAGGGTCTTCGGCACAGCGCGCGTCCGGGTGTTGTGCTGAGGGTCCTTGGTGCGTTCCCCTCTTTTTCATCTGCCGGGCCAGGGCCATCTTGGCCTCACCGCCCGCATGCACACCATGTTCCTACCTCTTCGAGCGCCCAGTGCGCGTGCCGCAGTGCTGCTGCTGTCCATCGCCACCTTGGCGGCCTGTTCACGCCAGGAATCCCCGCCCGAGCCGATCCGGGCGGTCAAGCTGCAAACGGTGGGCGCGGCGCCGCTGCAGGCGCAGACGGCGTTTGCCGGTGATATCCGCGCCCGCACCGAGGCGCAGCTGGGCTTTCGGGTGGCCGGCAAGGTGCTCAGCCGCAACGTGGAGCTGGGCCAGGCCATCAAGCCCGGGCAGTTGCTGGCGCAGTTGGATGGCGCCGATTACGCGCTGGCCGCGCAAGGCGCCCAGGCCCAGGTGCAGGCCGCCACCACGCAGCGTGACTTGGAAGCGGCGAACTACCGCCGCTTCAAGGAATTGCGGGACAAGAATTTCATCAGCGCCGCGGAGATGGAGCGCCATGCGGCAGCGCTGAAATCGGCCCAGGCCCAGCTCGACCAGGCCAAGGCCAATGCGGCCAGCCAAAGCAACCAGACGGCCTATACCCGCCTGGTGTCCGATGTGGCGGGCGTCGTGACCGCCGTGAATGTGGAGCCCGGCCAGGTCGTGTCTGCCGGCACGCCGGTGCTGCGTGTGGCCAAGGATGGCGCGCGCGATGCCGTGTTTGCCGTGCCCGAGGACCGCATTGCCCAGCTCAAGCCCGGCCAGCCGGTGCAGGTCAAGGTCTGGCCCGAGGAGCAGTTGCTGGGTGCCCATATCCGCGAAGTGGCCGCCAGCGCCGATGCTGCCACCCGAACCTACCAGGTCAAGGCCTCGCTGGATGCAGCGCCCAATGATGTGCTGCCCAAGCTGGGCGCCACCGTGACCGTGCTGCCGCCCGAGCGCCCCGCTAGTGCCGACAAGGCGGCCGATGTGATCAAGCTGCCGTTGTCGGCGCTGTGGGACAAGGCCGGCAGCAGCCAGGTCTGGGTGTTTGACCCGGTCAGCTCCACCGTGCAGCCCCAGGCAGTGGCTGTGGCGCGCATGGACGGCAATGATGCCGTGATCCAAAGCGGTCTGCAGGCGGGGCAGCAGGTGGTGATTGCCGGCGTGCATGTGCTCAATGCTGGCCAGAAGGTGACGGTGTTCCAGTCCAAGTACGCGGCTGCAGCGCCTGCGCAAACGCAGTCCGATGCACCGGTGGTCAATGCA
>NZ_KE148606.1:0-25889 GCF_000410635.1 Comamonas sp. B-9 | reverse complement strand
GCCCGATGCACCGGTGGTCAATGCCCCCGCTGCTGCGGATGCTGCGGCTCCTGCAGCCAAGCAGTAAGAGGTGGCCATGCAAACACCTCCGAACACGCCGCAAGGCGCTGCAACGCCCGCGTCGGCCCCCGAGCCCGATGGCGAAAAGCACAGCAGCAGCAAGGGCTTCAACCTCTCGCGCTGGGCGCTGCAGCATGTGCCGCTGACGCGCTACCTGCTGATCATGCTGCTGGTGCTGGGCATCGGCGCGTATTTTCAGCTGGGCCAGGACGAGGACCCGCCGTTCACCTTCCGTGCGATGGTGGTCTCGGCCGCATGGCCGGGGGCCACCGCGCAGCAGATGGCCGAGCAGGTGACCGACAAGGTCGAGCGCACCTTGCAGGATGTGCCCAATGCCGACAAGATCGTCAGCTACTCCAAGCCCGGCGAGATGCTGGTCATCCTGAACCTGCGCGAAGACACGCGCCCGCAGGATGTGCCGCAAACCTGGCTGGCCGTGCGCAAAAAGGTGGGCGATATGCGCGCCAGCTTGCCCCAGGGCGTGCTCGGTCCCTTCTACAACGACGACTTTGGCGATGTCTATGGCGTGATCTATGCGCTGCAGGGCGAGGGCTACAGCTACGCCGAACTCAAGGAATATGCCGACAGCGTGCGCCAGAGCCTGCTGCGGGTCAAGGACGTGGCCAAGGTCGAGCTCTTTGGCGTGCAGGACGAGAAGCTCTACATCGAGATCTCGCGCAGCAAGCTGGCCCAACTGGGGCTGGACATGAACCAGGTCATCGCCCAGCTCGGCCAGCAAAACGCGGTGCAAAGCGGTGGCGAGGTGCAGGCCGGCGCCGACCGGGTGCAGGTCGAGGTGACGGGCGAGTTCCGCCAGCTCGACGACGTCAAGGCCATGCCGATCCGGGGGCCCAACGGCAACCAGCTCAAGCTGGGCGATATCGCCGATATCTACCGCAGCTACCTGGACCCGGCCAAGACCAAGGTGCATTTCCAGGGCCAGCCCACGGTGGCCTTGGGTATCTCGATGCGCAAGGGTGGCGATGTGATCGCACTGGGCAAGCACCTGCATGAGGCGGTGGACAAGATCGTGCCCACCTTGCCGGCCGGCCTGAGCCTGGAGAACGTGCAGGACCAGCCCAAGGCCGTGTCCACCTCGGTCAACGAGTTTGTGCGCGTGCTGATCGAGGCGGTGGTGATTGTGCTGGCCGTGAGCTTTGTGAGCCTGGGCATGCACATCCGCAAGGGCAAGGACCCGCTGTGGCGCCGCATCACTCTGGATCCGCGCCCCGGGCTGGTGGTGGGCATCACCATTCCGCTGGTGCTTTGCGCCACCTTCCTGGCGATGTGGTACTGGGGCATTGGCCTGCACAAGGTCTCGCTGGGCTCGCTGATCATTGCGCTGGGCCTGTTGGTGGACGACGCCATCATTGCGGTCGAGATGATGGTGCGCAAGATGGAAGAGGGCTATGACAAGCTGAGCGCGGCCACCGCCGCCTATGACATCACCGCCAAGCCGATGCTGACGGGCACCTTGATCACGGCAGCGGGCTTTATGCCGATTGGCATCGCCAAGTCCACCACCGGTGAATACACCTTTGCGATCTTTGCGGTGACCGTGATTGCGCTGGTCATCAGCTGGGTGGCCTCGGTCTACTTTGTGCCCTACCTGGGCACGGTGTTCCTGAAGAAGCCCAAGCATGCGCCGCAAGAGAGTGAGGGTGGTGAGGGTGGCGAGCATGCGATGTTCGACACCCCCTTCTACAACCGCTTCCGCCGCACTGTCTCCTGGTGCGTGGAGCACCGCTGGCTGACGATTGGCGCCACGGTGCTGGTGTTTGCGCTGGGCCTGTTTGGCATGAGCCGGGTGCAGCAGCAGTTCTTCCCCGATTCCAACCGCACCGAGATCCTGATGGATGTCTGGCTGCCCGAGGGCTCGAGCATGGCCGCCAATGAAGAGGTGACGCGGCGCATCGAGCAGCGCATGCAGGCGCAGGACGGCATCGAGTCCGTCACCTCCTGGATCGGCTCGGGCGTGCCGCGCTTTTACCTGCCGCTGGACCAGATCTTCCCGCAGTCCAATGTGTCGCAGTTGATCCTGTTGCCGCACAACCTGGCCGACCGCGACAGCCTGATGAAGCGGCTGCCGACCTTGCTGGCCCAGGAGTTCCCGGAAGTGCGGGCCCGCGTCAAGCTGCTGCCCAGCGGCCCGCCGGTGCCCTACCCGGTGCAGTTCCGCGTGATGGGCCAGGACCCCCAACTGCTGCGCACGCTGGCGAGCGACGTGCGTGCCAAGCTGGAGGCATCGCCCGATATGCGCGGCGTCAATGACAACTGGAACGAGTCCATCAAGGTGCTGCGCCTGGAGGTGGACCAGAGCAAGGCGCGTGCGCTGGGCGTGAGCAACCAGAGCATTGCCCAGGCCACGCGCACCCAGCTGTCGGGCAACACCATTGGCCAGTTCCGCGAAGGCGACAAGCTGATCGACATGGTGCTGCGCCAGCCGGTGGATGAGCGCCAGGCCGTGACCGACGTGGGCAATGCCTATGTGGCCTCGAGCAGTGGCCAGGCCATCTTGCTGTCGCAGATTGCCAAGCCCAGCTTTGTCTGGGAGCCGGGCATTCTCTGGCGCCAGGGGCGGGAGTATGCGATCACCGTACAAGGCGATGTGGCTGCCGGCCTGCAAGGCCCGACGGTGACGCAAAAGCTCTGGCCCGATCTGCAAAAGCTGCAGCAGGGCTGGGCCGACAAGGGCCTGAACCAGTACCGCATCGAGATTGCCGGTGCGGTGGAGGAGAGCGCCAAGGGCTCGGACTCGATCATGGCGGGCATGCCGATCATGGTGTTCATCGTCTTCACCCTGCTGATGCTGCAGCTGCACAGCTTCAGCCGCTCGGTGCTGGTCTATATCACCGGCTTCCTGGGCATTGCGGGCGTGACGGCGGCCTTGCTGCTGCTGAACCGGCCCTTTGGCTTTGTCGCCTTGCTGGGCGTCATCGCGCTGATGGGCATGATCCAGCGCAACTCGGTGATCCTGATCGACCAGATCGAGGCCAACCATGCGGCGGGCCTCTCGACCTGGGATGCGATTGTCGAGGCCGCCACCCACCGGCTGCGCCCGATTGCGCTGACCGCCGCGGCTGCCGTGCTGGCGATGATTCCGCTCTCGCGCAGCATCTTCTGGGGGCCGATGGCCGTTGCCATCATGGGCGGCCTGGTCGTTGCCACGGTGCTGACCTTGCTGGCGCTGCCGGCCATGTATGCGGCCTGGTTCCGCGTGAAGAAGGAGCACAGCGAGGTGCCACTGTCGGCGGCGGTTTGAGCGGCCTGCGATGCCAGGCCATGGCGCGGGCAGTTTTTGCCCCGGTTTGCCCAAGGCGCCAATGGCTTGCATTAGAATCTTGGATTGACCTAAAACAGGCGGGTTGGCTCACAAGCTGGCTGCAGCCGCAACCGCGCGGGTGGCGAAATTGGTAGACGCACCAGGTTTAGGTCCTGACGCCAGCAATGGTGTGGGGGTTCGAGTCCCCCCCCGCGCACCAAAATTTAATAGCAGAAGGTATAAGCACCATCTGCTTTTGCACTGAATATGAGCCGAATTTCCCGCAGGAGATTCGGCTTTTTTCTTGGTGATTTGCATTGGCGGCTGCTGGCATCCGGGTTCTGACCCTGCAGCAAGACGGTATTGGCAGCCAAGAAAAGAGCTGGCTTTATATATAATGTTCGGTTTCGGTCGATGGCGCCTTGCGCTGCACCGCTTTCGTGACAACGCTGGTTTTTGCCGCGTCACGCCTGGTGTTGCTTGCTACTGAATGCGCTGTCATCGTTTGATTTTTGGGTGTGCTGGGCTTAGGGCCAGTCGCCTATCTACTGGGACCCCAGGTTGTAAAACGGTGCCAATCCCCGTTGATGCCATCCCCGATGTGACACGGACAGTCCTCGCATCGGACGCAAGCTTTGCCGCTTGCAGGCTGGCTTGAATGGCGTTTGCACACCGTGGCCGGAAGGGTTCGTGCCTAACTAGGATTAACCATGGCAGTGAATGTTGAAACCCTTGAAAAGCTCGAGCGCAAAATTTCGCTGAGCTTGCCTCTCGCATCCGTGCAAACCGAAGTGGACAGCCGCCTCAAGCGCCTGGCCCGCACCGTGAAGATGGACGGCTTCCGTCCAGGCAAGGTGCCGATGAACGTGGTGGCACAGCGCTATGGCTATTCCGTGCAGTACGAAGTGCTCAACGAGAAGGTCGGCGAGGCTTTTGCCAAGGCCGCCAACGAAGCCGAGCTGCGCGTGGCCGGTCAGCCCAAGATCACTGAAAAAGAAGGCGCACCTGAGGGTGAGCTGGCATTTGACGCCGTGTTCGAAGTGTTCCCCGAAGTCAAGATCGGTGACCTGGCTTCCGCTGAAGTCGAGAAGCTGGCTGCCGACGTGGACGACGCTGCCATCGAAAAGACCATCGACATCCTGCGCAAGCAGCGTCGCACCTTCGCCCAGCGCCCAGCCGACACGGCTGCCGTGGATGGCGACCGCGTGACCGTGGACTTCGAAGGCAAGATCGACGGCGAACCCTTTGCTGGCGGCAAGGCTGAAGCCTTCCAGTTCCTGATCGGCGAAGGCCAGATGCTCAAGGAATTCGAAGACGCCGTGCGCGGCATGAAGACCGGCGAATCCAAGACTTTCCCCCTGGCATTCCCAGAGGACTACCACGGCAAGGAAGTGGCTGGCAAGACCGCCGACTTCCTGGTGACCGTCAAGAAGGTGGAAGCGGCCAACCTGCCCGAAGTGAACGAAGCACTGGCCAAGTCCCTGGGCATTGCTGACGGCTCCGTCGAAGGCCTGCGCGCTGACATCAAGAAGAACCTGGAGCGTGAAGTCAAGTTCCGCGTTCAGTCGCGCAACAAGCAAGCCGTGATGGAAGCCCTGGTGTCCAAGGCTGAGCTGGACCTGCCCAAGGCGAGCATCGACGCCGAAGTCGGCCGTCTGCTCGAAGGCGCCCGTGAAGAGCTGAAGCAACGCGGCATCAAGGACGCTGAAAAGGCGGAAATCCCTGCTGACGTGTTCCTGCCCCAAGCCGAGCGCCGCGTGCGCCTGGGCCTGGTGGTGGCCGAGCTGGTCAAGGCCAACAAGCTGGAAGCCACGCCTGAGCAAATCAAGGCCCACATCGACGAGCTGGCATCGAGCTACGAGAAGCCAGAAGACGTCGTGCGTTGGTACTTTGGTGACCGCCAGCGTCTGGCCGAAGTCGAAGCCGTTGTGATCGAAAACAACGTGACCGAATTCGTGCTGGGCAAGGCCAAGGTCAGCGACAAGACCGTGTCCTTCGACGAACTGATGGGTCAACAAGGCTGATAGCCAGGTGCGCTGGGCGGCCATGGCCGCCAGCGCTTGCCAGCCAAAATCAGGGGCTTGTGCTTTTGGGCGCAGGCCCCATTTTATTGGGGTACAGTTAGCGCAGTCACAGTGCATTGACGCTAGCTTCCACCAATCCTGAACGGAGATGTAATGAGCGCACAAGATATTCAGAACTTGGGTTTGATCCCGATGGTGATCGAGCAATCGGGCCGTGGTGAGCGCTCGTTTGACATTTACTCGCGCCTGCTCAAGGACCGCGTGATTTTTCTGGTCGGTGAAGTCAATGACCAGACCGCCAACCTGGTGGTGGCCCAGCTGCTGTTCCTGGAAAGCGAAAACCCCGACAAGGAGATTTCGCTCTACATCAACTCGCCTGGCGGCAGCGTGACGGCCGGCATGGCCATCTATGACACGATGCAGTTCATCAAGCCGCAGGTCTCGACCATGTGCCTGGGCTTTGCTGCCAGCATGGGCGCTTTCCTGCTGGCCGCTGGCGAGAAGGGCAAGCGCTACTCGCTGCCCAACTCCAAGATCATGATCCACCAGGTGCTGGGCGGCGCCCGTGGCCAGGCCACGGACATCGAAATCCATGCCCGCGACATCATCCGCACCAAGGAGCAGATGAACCGCATCCTGGCAGACCGCACTGGCCAGCCTTATGACAAGGTCAAGGCCGATACCGAGCGCGACTACTTCATGACGGCACCCGAAGCCCAGGAGTACGGTTTGGTCGATACTGTGGTAGAAAAGCGCCCATAAGTAGGCTTTTCCGGATAAGCGGCCGCAACCCTACCGGTTGAGGCCGCTTTGTAGTTGGTTATCATTGTTTCCACATAGATTCGATTGAAGGCATTGCCCCCATGGCCGAGAAAAAAGGCTCATCCAGCGAAAAAACCCTGTACTGCTCCTTCTGCGGCAAGAGCCAGCACGAGGTGAAGAAACTCATTGCCGGACCGTCCGTGTTCATCTGCGATGAGTGCATCAACCTCTGCAATGACATCGTGCGCGACGAAGTGGCAGCAGAAGGCAAGGAGGGCGAGAAGGCCAAGGGCAATGATCTGCCGACACCGGCCGAGATCAAGGCCACCCTGGACAACTATGTCATCGGTCAGGATCCCGCCAAACGCACCCTGGCCGTGGCGGTGTACAACCACTACAAGCGCCTGGCGCACAAGGACAAGGCCGGCAAGGACGATGTGGAACTGGCCAAGAGCAATATCTTGCTGATCGGCCCCACCGGCTCGGGCAAGACCTTGCTCGCCCAGACCCTGGCCCGCCAGCTGAACGTGCCCTTTGTGATGGCTGACGCCACCACGTTGACGGAAGCGGGCTATGTCGGCGAGGACGTCGAGAACATCGTGCAAAAGCTGCTGCAAAGCTGCAACTATGATGTCGAGCGGGCCCAGCGCGGCATTGTCTACATCGACGAGATCGACAAGATCACCCGCAAGGCGGACAACCCCTCGATCACCCGCGATGTATCGGGCGAAGGCGTGCAGCAGGCGCTGCTCAAGCTGATCGAAGGCACGATGGCCTCGATCCCGCCCCAGGGCGGGCGCAAGCACCCGAACCAGGATTTCCTGCAGGTCGACACGACCAATATCCTGTTCATCTGCGGCGGCGCCTTTGCCGGGCTGGAGAAGGTCATCGAGAACCGCTCCGAGGCCTCGGGCATCGGTTTTGGTGCCACCGTCAAGAGCAAGCAGCAGCGCTCTATCTCCGAGGCCTTCCGCGACATCGAGCCCGAAGACCTGATCAAGTTCGGCATCATCCCCGAGCTGGTGGGGCGTCTGCCGGTGGTCACTGCGCTGGCCGAGCTGTCGGAAGACGCGCTGGTGCAGATCCTGACCCAGCCCAAGAATGCGCTGGTCAAGCAGTACAACAAGCTGCTGGGCATGGAAGGCGTGGAGCTGGAGGTGCGCCCGGATGCCTTGACCGCCATTGCCAAGAAGGCGCTGGCCCGCAAGACCGGCGCCCGGGGGCTGCGCTCGATACTGGAGCAGTCGCTGATGACAACCATGTTTGACCTGCCCACCACCGACAACGTGGCCAAGGTCGTGGTCGAAGAGGCGACGATCAACGAAGGCAAGCCGCCCCTCCTGGTGTACCGGGAAGCGGCGAAAAAGGCCTGACAGGCTGCGATGGCAGAGACCGCTGGGGCTCTGCCATCGGTGTTTTACGAGGACCGCTTGGCGCCGCCGGGCTGTGTCCCATGGGCTTGAGGGTGCATTTGCTGGCCTGCACCCGCCCTGGCCCCTGGTTTTTCATGGCCAAGGGTTGAAATATCGCTTTTACGAATCATCTTCGTACAAGTTTCAAAAGGATTTTCATGTCCGACAACCAAACCCAATCCTCCCACCCCCTGGAATTGCCCATGCTCCCGCTGCGGGACGTGGTCGTTTTTCCGCACATGGTGATCCCGCTGTTCGTCGGCCGCCCCAAGAGCATCAAGGCGCTGGAGACGGCGATGGAAGGCGACCGCAAGATCATGCTGGTGGCCCAGAAGACGGCCGCCAAGGACGATCCGACGGTCAACGACATGTTCAGCGTCGGCTGCGTCTCGACCATCCTGCAGATGCTCAAGCTGCCCGATGGCACCGTCAAGGTGCTGGTCGAAGGCGTGCAGCGTGCCCAGGTGCAGGAAATCGCCGAAGGCGAGGACTACTTCACCGCGCAGATCGTGCCCGTGGAGCCCGGCGACAGCGCCGACAAGGCCAGCGAGATCGAGGCCCTGCGCCGCGCCGTGATGCAGCAGTTTGACCAGTACGTCAAGCTCAACAAGAAGATCCCATCCGAGATCCTGACCTCCATCTCCGGCATCGATGACGCAGGCCGCCTGGCCGACACCATCGCTGCCCACCTGCCGCTCAAGCTCGAGAACAAGCAGGCCGTGCTGGAGCTGCAAAAGGTGCAGGACCGCCTGGAAAACCTCTACGACCAGCTCGAGCGCGAAGTCGACATCCTCAATGTCGACAAGAAGATCCGTGGCCGCGTCAAAAAGCAGATGGAAAAGAGCCAGCGCGACTTCTACCTGAACGAGCAGGTCAAGGCCATCCAGAAGGAGCTGGGCGAGGGCGAAGACGGCGCCGACCTGGAAGACCTGGAAAAGAAGATCAAGCTGGCCAAGATGACGCAGGATGCGCGCAAGAAGGCCGAGGGCGAGCTCAAGAAGCTCAAGCTGATGTCGCCGATGTCGGCCGAGGCCTCGGTGGTGCGCAACTACATCGAAACGCTGGTGAACCTGCCCTGGGGCAAGAAGACCAAGGTCAAGAAGGACCTGGTCGTCGCCGAGGATGTGCTCAACGAAGACCACTATGGCCTCGACAAGGTCAAGGACCGCATTCTTGAGTACCTCGCGGTGCAGCAGCGCGTGGACAAGGTCAAGGCACCCATCCTGTGCCTGGTCGGCCCTCCTGGCGTAGGCAAGACCTCGCTGGGCCAGTCGATCGCCAAGGCCACCGGGCGCAAGTATGTGCGCATGGCGCTGGGCGGCATGCGTGATGAGGCCGAGATCCGGGGTCACCGCCGTACCTACATCGGTGCGATGCCGGGCAAGGTGCTGCAGAACCTGTCCAAGGTCGGCACGCGCAATCCGCTGTTCCTGCTCGATGAAATCGACAAGCTGGGCATGGACTTCCGGGGTGACCCATCCAGCGCCTTGCTGGAAGTGCTCGACCCCGAGCAGAACAGCAAGTTTGGCGACCACTATGTGGAAGTCGACTTCGA
The DNA here is from genome assembly GCF_000410635.1 of Comamonas sp. B-9. Lineage (NCBI taxonomy): Bacteria > Pseudomonadati > Pseudomonadota > Betaproteobacteria > Burkholderiales > Comamonadaceae > Comamonas > Comamonas sp. B-9. Next base: position 16,814 of record NZ_KE148606.1, on the reverse strand, counting down.
CCTCAGCGATGTGATGTTTGTTGCCACCTCGAACTCGATGAACATCCCGCCCGCGTTGCTGGACCGGATGGAAGTGATCCGCCTGGCCGGTTACACCGAGGACGAGAAGACCAATATCGCGATGCGCTACCTGCTGCCCAAGCAGATCGAGAACAACGGCGTCAAGGCCGGTGAGCTCGAGCTGCGCGAGGACGCCGTGCGCGACATCGTGCGCTACTACACCCGCGAAGCCGGTGTGCGTTCGCTCGAGCGTGAGCTGTCCAAGATCTGCCGCAAGGTGGTCAAGAACATCCAGCTGGGCAAGGCACAGGCACCGGTGCAGGTGACGGCCGACAACCTGCCCGACTACCTGGGTGTGCGCAAGTTCAGCTACGGCCATGCCGAGCAGAAGAACCAGGTCGGCCAGGTCGTGGGCCTGGCCTGGACCGAGGTGGGCGGCGATCTGCTGACCATTGAAGCGGCTGCCATGCCTGGCAAGGGCGTCATCAACCGCACCGGCTCGCTGGGCGATGTGATGAAGGAATCGGTCGAAGCGGCCCGCACCGTGGTGCGCAGCCGGGCCCGTTCGCTGGGCATCCGCGACGACGTGTTCGAGAAGCGCGACATCCACATCCACGTGCCCGATGGTGCCACCCCCAAGGATGGCCCCAGCGCTGGTGCCGCGATGACGACGGCGCTGGTGTCGGTGCTGACCGGCATCCCCGTGCGTGCCGATGTGGCGATGACCGGCGAGATCACCTTGCGCGGTGAAGTCACCGCCATCGGTGGCTTGAAGGAAAAGCTGCTGGCTGCGCTGCGCGGTGGCATCAAGACTGTGATGATCCCGGAAGAGAACGTCAAGGACTTGGCCGAGATCCCGGACAACGTCAAGAGCGGTCTGGAGATCGTGCCGGTGCGTTGGATCGACAAGGTGCTGGAAGTGGCGCTGGAAGTCAAACCCACGCCCTTGAGCGACAGCGATGCGCCTGCCGCCGAGCCGGTGCCCGTGGTGCCTGCCGTGGCTGTAGCAGCCACTGCCGCCAAGGCGGCACCTGCGCGCCGCTCGCGTGCCGTCAAGCACTGATCGGCTGCTGGTCTGCACGGAAAACCGGCCCGTCATCAAAAACGGGCCGGTTTGCCAAAAAGACCAAAAAATATGCGTTACAATGCATACCATCGCGGAGCCCGGTATATAATAGCGGACTTCCGGTAAAGCGGATACGCGGGAATAGCTCAGTTGGTAGAGCGATACCTTGCCAAGGTATAGGTCGACGGTTCGAACCCGTTTTCCCGCTCCAAATTGGCTGTGTTGATGGTTTCAGCATGGCAACAATCCATGGCGCGATAGCAAAGCGGTTATGCCCCGGATTGCAAATCCGGTTAGACCAGTTCGACTCTGGTTCGCGCCTCCAGGACATGCTTGTCAGTACGTTTTGGGTTCGTGGTGAAACGAACAATGTATGCGGGAATAGCTCAGTTGGTAGAGCGATACCTTGCCAAGGTATAGGTCGACGGTTCGAACCCGTTTTCCCGCTCCAGTGTTTCAAAGCTGGTGTGGATCCGTTCATGCTAGTTTTTGCGGGAATAGCTCAGTTGGTAGAGCGATACCTTGCCAAGGTATAGGTCGACGGTTCGAACCCGTTTTCCCGCTCCAACACATTGCGAAAAAGAGCCTCAGGGCTCTTTTTTGCTTTTCAGCTCCAGCCTTTACTTACCGGAGCTCGCTGCCACCGCGAGCCTGCGAGTCGCGCAGGATTCGCAGCTTCCTTCTTCTCTGTCTTCATGCGCTACACCAGCGCTTGCAATCATCGCTGCAGCGTTGCGCTCAGCCACGATCTGCCGCTGTCTTCCTCCAACAGCGTAGCTGGAGCAGCTAGAATGGCAGGCTGCGTGCCTCGATGGTGAAATTGGTAGACACCCGGGACTTAAAATCCCGTGCCGCGAAAGTGGCGTGCCGGTTCGATCCCGGCTCGAGGCACCATCAACATGATGAATTCCAACAGGAATTCACTCGCCACACAGAGCCCCGTGAAGCTCCAAGAATTCACGGGCATCTCCTGCGGACACATCGCAGAACTCAAGCAAACCCATCAGCAATGCAGCACTCAACTGTGCCGCTGCAGGGAGCCTAACGTTCATCCTTCAGCGGAAAACGCTGACCCGGAAAGAACACGCGCTCAATCTCTCGCAGCGTGCGTGCACCAATCGTGTGGATCTTCAATAGCTCATGCGGATAGGCCTCACGCAGTTGCTCAGGCGTCTTGATGCCGGCGCGGGCAAGTGTCCGCACGGTCACCAGTGGCAGCCTGCCGTTCAAGGCCGAATCCTGGGCAAACCGGATGGATGGCGGGGCAAAGTCCGGCTCAAAGCACTGGTCCGGGAAGAAGGCCATCTCGATCTTGCGAAAGCGCAGCATGCCGATGCCATGCATGCGCAGCAATCGCAGTGGATAGGCTTGTTTGACGGCTTCCACCGAATGCACGCCATTTTTGGCCAGGATTCGGATGATGCGGTCTGACAAATGACCGTCTAGTAGGGTGTGGGGAGGGGGAGATTTGTTGTATTCATTCGACATCCAGCAAAATCGTAGAACCTGCTAGTACGGAGGAATGACGGTCGGCAGAGGGCATCGGCTGTAGGCCTTGGCAGACAGCAAATGCCAGCGCATTTCAGAGGCGGCCCTCACTGCATCTGCGCTTTGTGCTTAGCGGTCCTGCAAATGTTGTTTTTCCCCGCTGGCCTGGATCCCTTCGCGATCAGCCGATTCGTCCTCTTCCAACGGATGCAGCGGCCCCATCCACCGGAACGGCCTGCGGTTGGGGCTTTGTTGGCGCGCCAGCGCATCGACCGATTGCAGCCACTGGGTGAGTTCTTCGGCCCGCATTGTGGCGCTGCGCTGCGCACCCAAACGGCCCAGAAAGCGGCCCAGTTCCTCGTGCCAAGAGGCATAGTCGCCGCAGCCATGGGTGCACCAGTGTGGGCGCATGCCCAGCCAGGCCTTAATGCTGGGGTGCTGGCTCAGCGCGCTGGTGTCGAGGATGCAATGCACATCGACATGTGGGGGGAACATTGCTTCAACTTCGCGCAGAAACACCAGAAACTCCTGGTGCCGCAGGCGTGGTTTGCACTGCGTGGCGGGGCTTTTGCAGACGCTGTTCAGCGCCTTGCAAAGTGCGGCTGATAGCGGATGCTGGCAGCCTTCGCTGCCCAGCAGGGTTGAGACTTTGCGAGGTGTTGCGGGGGCTGCCGGCAGGCTGAGTGGGCTCTTGGTATCCAGGCAGATGACCAGCGCCTTGTCGCTGCCGCTCAGGTAGATCGCGGCGGGCGCCTGCAATTGCTCCAGCAGCAGTGGGTCGCTGAAGAGTGCAAAGTGGGGGCGGGACTTGGTCTTGCCCAGCAGCTGCAGATAGCGGGCCACGCTGCTTTTGGACATGCCCGTGCGTGCAGCCAGGGCACGTACGCTGTCGGATGCGGTGTCCTCAGACGCCAGTGCTGCTTTGGCGGTAGTGGTAATAGCTTGCAGCTGGCGGTCATCGATGGTGCGGGGTTTGCCGGTTCGCATGCTGTCGTACAGACCCAGGATGCGATGGCTCGCAAACCGGCGGCGCCATTTGCCCACTGTCGCCTGGGTCAGCGCCATGCTGTTGGCAATGCTGACATTGCTGTCGCCTTCCACGCTGCGCAGGATGATCCTGGCGCGGGTGGCGATATGGGCGGGCTGGCCGGGCTTATTGGCTAAGTGTTCGAGCTGTTCTCGCTCACGCGCAGTCAGTGTGATCCCTGACTTGGGTCTGCCTTTTTCCATCGTGATTTCTCCGTCTCTCGGAATCTTCTGCGAAGCCTTTGCTGAGGGGAGCGGCTAGGAGTCGGGACGCAGCGTAAGGCGTTTTCGCAAGTCAACAGACAGCTATTGACAAGGAGGAACGAGCAGCGAGTCGCCCGAGCCTGCATCCAGCCGACCCCAGGGTTTTCCAGAAGATTCCTTGCTATGTGTTGAGGCAGCCTTTAATGCTGCTTATTTAATGGACAGATGAAATGATTACCAGCTAATTATGGTAATTTATTTTGGGACAGTATCGAATATCGATTGCATATATATGTTGTGTAGTTATGGGACGGGGCTTCATGTGGATAGCTTGGGTCATGATTTCTATGGAATTATTGTGGAATCTGTGCATCTCTGCCTAGGATTGTTCAATAACCCATGGATGTCATCAATATGACAGTTGAAAAATTTCATCTCGCAACAAATTAATTTTGACAAATAAGCTTATTCGGTCTATTTAGAGCAAGAAACACTTTGTTAACATTTTAATGAAAATGGCATGTACATTGACAAAACAGATAGATACCATTGCGCCGTTCAGTAATTGCGCTGCGCGGTCGCATGGCATGGTTTCTGAAATCACTGAATTTTCATCTGAATGATCCATGAATGAGGAGCTAGCCTTGAATATGACAAATCACACCAATTCCCATAGTGCAACTATTGCCAAGCCCGTCGCCCAGCGCAAATCGCGCGGCCAGGGTATGACGGAATACATCATTATCTTGGGCCTGATTGCGATTGCCGCGATTGCTGCTTTCAGCTTTTTTGGCCAAACCGTTCGCAGCCAGGTCGCAGGTATGGCCAAGGAAGTGGGTGGTGAATCGGGCAAGGAAGGTATTACTGCCGCACAGGCTGCTTCGGGTAAGGCGCTGACCAATGCCCAGAAGAATATGAATATGTCGACCTATACCGAAGGCGGTAACGACGGCGCCAAGTAAGAGCCGTTGTCGCAACCCTGGGTACCTTGCTGCAAAGTCGCAGGCCTTGGCCTCTGTCGTACGGTGGTAATGTCTGCGGCTTAGGCTGGGTACTCAGTGCAAACCCTTGGGGTATGCCAGGTTGAGATAATGGTTTGAAGTTATCCATGGGAGGGAGGGCCTCCGGAATTCGACGAATTACATAATAGTGGCAATCATGCATAAACCATCTTCGTATCGGTCTGGAGATCGCGTACAAAAAGGGCAGGTGATTGTCTATTTGTTGGCCATGATTCCGGTGGTTTGTCTCAGCATATTCTTGGTCTATAACACGGCCATTGTTGCGCGAGACAAAATGAAGCTGCAAAACAATGCCGATGCGATGACCTATAGCGCGTCCACGGTATTTGCGCGGCAATTGAATTTTCTGGCCTATACCAACCGGGCCATGGCCGCGAATGAAGCGGGCGTGGCGATGCTGGCCAGCTTTCAGACATCGATTGGCATGGTGGTCAGCACGGCGGCCAATATTCAAGTGGCGCGGGTGGAGATCGAAGGGCAGAAGGGCGTGTGGAACCTGGCCCAGGCATCGGCGGCAGCTGCGCGTTATGACTTCATCAGCGCCATCAATTACCTGGTCAAGTGGGGCCGCAATGTACAGGCCGCTGCCAAGTACCAGCGCCAGGCCAACAATATCGCCAAGGCGATTGAGCCCTCGGCCCGGCCGTTCCAGATCATGGTCGATGCACTGCGGGTGCTCAACACCGCCATTTCGCTGGCCCAGGCGGCAACGACTGGCGTCAGCATTCCCGAGGCCATCGTGGTCGCCAAGGATGTGCTCAACGACAACGACGACAAGGCCTATTTGCCGGTGGCGGCCAATGCACCGCTGATTGCCAGCTCGTCGCTGGAGTTTCTCAACTTCATCAAGCTCTACAGCACCACGTCGGACCGCCGCAACGACGAGGACGATTTTTTTGACGCGATGCGCTTTGCCCATGCGGCGCAGGCCACACGCGATGACTTCACCAAGGACCGGCGCATTTTCCCGGGCTTTATCAAGCAGGGCATCACCGGCATGCAAAACGAGGGCGACAGTTTTGATCTCTCCAGCGGCCCGATTGCCACGGCCATGCAAGAGCTGCTCAAAGGCACGGTGTCCTGGAAGGGCGGCACCGAGCTAGTCGCCACCCGGGGCTCGGATGTGCTCGACGAGCGTGGCCGCATCCGTTGGCAATCGGCTGACTCGGTGAACGTGGCCGGCGCTGGCGTGCTGCTGGCCGAGCGCTTTGTGGGCGACTTCGGGCTGGGCGCGGCCACCGCCACGGGCGGCTCCGGCTATGCGGACAAGGGCTGGTCCGGCAACCGCCTGGCCTTGCGCTCTTACGACAAGAACTTCAAGCCGCGCAATGTGGACCCCGAATACCAGAGCGATGAAAAGCGCGACTACGGCAAGCTGACCAAGGACGGCCTGTCCGACAGCGCCATCTATGCGGCGGGCCGCGACCGCGATGGCAATACACTGCTCGTGCCTTTCGCCGTGCTGCAGTTCAACTCCGCCTACAAGTACAAGCCGCGCACCGACATTGGCCTGGTCACCAAGAATTTCTCCTTGCCCCGCTACTGGGATGTGCGCCAGCTGCGCACGCTCAAGGGCCGGGACCAGGACAAGTGGTACGGCGACCTGTCGATGACCAGCATCAACCCGCGCAAGTGGGGCAGCCTGACCGACAAGGGGCCCACGATCTCGGTGATGGTTGCGCGCCGGGGCAGCGATGTGCGCACCGGCGAGCAGGCGGGCTTTGGCTATGCCAAGGATGACTACAGCATTGGCCTGCGCGACCGCATGTTTGGCGGTGACATGAGCGCGCTGTCGTCGGCCCAGCTGTATTTCAAGCGGCCGCAGGACCGCTGGCAACGCCGCGACATGACCAAGGACCAGTACAAGTCGCTGCAGATTGCCGGGCGCACGATCAAGGTCGGCTTTACCGGCGGCTATATCGAGCACAAGAACCTTTTCTCCCCGTACTGGCAGGTCCACCATGTCGAGCCCTCCATCTGGGCGCGTGGCGTGGCCGTGGCCGGATCGGCCCTGGGCGGGTCGGATGGCCTGTTCGGGGGCGGCGAGCCCGACAACCAGGATGCGGCGCAATGATGTCCCAGACTCCCCCGATGAAGACCCTGCGCCGCCGTGCCCGGCGCCGCGCGCAGCAGGGCAGCGCGCTGGTCGAGGTGACCTTGATCAGCGGCTTTGCGGCATTGCTGATGGCGGCTATCCCCTTGATCGCCGATTACGGCCAGGCGCGCATGCAGGTCACCGCAGCGGCCAAGCTCAATGCCTGGCAGCGCTCGGTCTGGTTTCCTGCAGCGACGGAGACCGAGGTCATGTCGGCCGACCAGTACAAGGGCGCGAGCGGGTCCATCCGCAAGTCCGATGCCGAGCTGAGCAATGATTTGCGCCGCCATGTGTTCCGTGATCCGGCGCAGGACACCGACACCGGCGTGCATGGCGAGACCGTGTCCGAGTTCACGTCGGGCCAGGCGCGCATGCCTGATTTCAACGAGTCGCTCACGGCCAAGACCACGGCCGCACCACTGCCCTCGGTCGCGGCCTTCATGGACACCATCTTCTCCAAGGTCGGTGAGGTGCAGAACCTGGCCAAGGGCGAGTCGATTGCCAAGTTCCGCTTTGTCACCCAGGGCTATATGCGCACCGAGGTGGCGCTGGAGCGCGGTGCCGGTTTTTCTGCCGAGCGCTTTCCTACCGAGTTCGGCAAGGTCGCATCGGCCTTGCACAAGAACGACATGCCGCTGCCGCTCAAGCTGCAGATCAAGGACCATGTGACCATGCTGTCCGAGCCCTGGAGCGCCGGCGGCACCAACCGCGAGGAGTCCAAGATCCAGGGCCTGGTGCCGATGAAGCTGCTGGACCGGCCCGAGTACCAGGACTTCCGCGCGCCGCTGGGGCAGCTGGGCAGCACGCTCAAGTGGCTCTGGCCCACCTTTGACCACAACCTGCTCACCATGGGCCTGGCGCCAGGCGATGCGCAGGAGAAGTCGGTACCGCTGGACCGCTACGAGTGGCTGCAGAAGGTGCCTGCGAATGAGCATTACAACGACAACCCGGGCGAGCATGAGTGCGGACCGCTGGAGAAGCCAGACGGCAAGGACTGCTTCCGCTTCTACCGCGCGTTCCCGCCGCCGCCGGTCGTCAACACCTTGCCATGACGATGATGCTGTTGCACCGGCCCAGGCGGGGAGCGTTGGCTGCCCGCCGGCCAGCAGGGCTGTGGGGGCCGCTGGCCTGGTTGCTGTTGGCCGCGCTGGCTGCCGCGATGCCGCTGGCAGCGCGCGCTGCACCCGCCAGCGCCATTGCCTGGCCGGCCATCCTGTTCCCCGACAAGAACCTGTCGCCCTACTGGGTGGCCGAGCTCATCGTGCAGAACAAGATACCGATGCAGATCCAGGCCTTTGATGTCGATGGCGACACGCGCAAGGCCCAGCGTTTCTACCAGGAATGGCTGGGCGGCAAGGCCGATTTTTCAGAGACCACGCTCGACGGCATTCCGATCCTCGGCGCGCGCGACGGCAATTTCCGCATCACCGTCGAGTTCCGGCCCCTGCCCAGCGGCAAGCAGCAGGTGCGCATCTCCTCGGCCTGGCTGCACGGCGCGGTGCCGCAACTGGTCAGCGACCAGCTGCAGCGCCGCAGCTACCTGGCCATGCCCATGGGCACCGACGAGTTCTCCGACACCTTTTCGTTTGATGCAGACCGGGTCAACCGCACCACCGTCTGGGGCAATACCTTGAGCGTCGAGGCCAATGAGCTCTACATCCGCGAGCAGGCGCTGGTGGCGGGCTGGACAGTGCTGAGCCGCAAGACCATCAAGGGCGGCACGCGCGCCCAGGTGGTGCTGCGGCGCGGCGGGCAGGAGGCGGTGATCGCCATCGCCCACAACGGCGTGGGTTGCTCCATCGTCGTCAGTAACACCTTGCCGCAGGCCTAGCCGTTTCCCCCCATGCCGATACCGAAGCACCCCATCCCTGTTCCTCGCGCCAGCCGGCAGTCCGGGCAGATCATGACCGAGTACGTGATCGTCGCGGGCGTGTTGGCCGCCGTTTTTTTTGCACCCATGCCGGGTGCTGACAAGTCTCTGTTTCAGCTGCTGATTGATGCCTTTCGCGCAGCCTGGGCTTCCTATTCCTACACGATCTCTTTGCCATGGTGACCCCAAACTCTCCCAAATCGAATCGTTTCTCGCGGCTGGCCAATGGCTCGCGCCGTGCCGCGCCGCTGATCGCCGCCATTACCCTGGGTGTGGTGGCCGCGGGCCTGGGCTGGTACTACCTCAAGACCTCCGAGGCGGAGATCCAGGCCAACCTGGAATCCGAAGCCGAACGCCTGCGCACCGATGTGGTGGTGCCGATCCAGAACATTCCCGCCGGCACCGCACTGCAGCCCGAGATGGTGGCCAAGCGCAGCGTGCCCTCGGCCTATGTGCATGCCGATGTGCTGACGCCGGACATGATCGACAGCTTTCTGGGCCGCCAGCTGTCGGTGGACATCAGCGCCGGCAAACCGCTGCTGGCCAACTTTTTTGTGACGCCGCGCAAGCTGTTCTCCGAGGAGCTCGAAGCCGGCGTGCGCGCGGTGACCATCCCGGTCGATGAGGTCAGCACCATCTCGGGCATGCTGCGTGCGGGCGACCATATCGACTTCCTGTTCATCGCCGACAAGGATGGCGGCACCCAGGCCGAAGACGCCATCGTCGTGCCGCTGTTGCAAGACGTGGTGGTGCGCGCCACCGGCCAGATCACCTCGGAGCAGTTCTCCGAGCTGCGCAAGCGCCCCGACATCGCCAACACCGTCGATCCCTACCGCCAGCGCAGCTACACCACGGTGACCGTGGGCCTGCCGCCGGTCGATGCGCAGCGCCTGATCCTGGCGCAAAAGCTCGGCAAGATCGTCGCGGCACTGCGCAATGCCGATGACCGCCAGAAGCTCGACACCGGCACCAACGCCCAGCAGCTGGCCAGCTATATCGACAGCTTCCGCCCCCAGCAGCCTGTGGTGCGTGCAGCGCCTGGCCGTGCGCCGGCGATGGTCGAGTACATCGTCGGTGGCGGCGGCGTCAAAACCCAGGTGCAAACGCCGTTGGCCGCCTTGCTGGGCGCTGCGGCCGTGCCCGGTGCCACCGTGCCCACGCCCCAGGCGCCCGCAGTCGCCGGTGCTTACTGATCGCTTTTAGTCCTGATTTATTCCCTGGCCTCGCTGCGCCATTCGCTCCAAAGATTTGCTAGACCATGAATTCCTCGATGATCTGTATGTCCCGTCCCCGTCCGGCCCTTCAGACCTGGGGTGCGACGGCTTGCGTCGCGCTCGTCCTGGCCCTGCCCACGGCGCCCTTGTCGGCCGCGCAGCCCTCTGGCGGCACCACGCAGCCCTCAGCGCCCGGCGCACTCGGTGATTTGCTGCGCGCTGCGCAATCGGCCTCGCTGCAGGCGGAGGCCGAGCAGCGCGGTCAAGGGGGTGACGGTGGCGATTTCGCCCGCGATACCGAAGGCCAGGCCGCGCCTATGACCTCGCCAGGCTTTCGCACCTTGCCCACCGTCAGTGTCAAAACCCAGCCTGCGGCAGATGCCTCCAGCATCGGTGACGTGCAGCCCTTGGTGATCAAGCACCTGCCTGCATCGCTGTCGCTCTATGTGGGGCAGATGACCTTGATCGAGGTGCGCGACGTGGTGCGTGTGGCTGTCGGCAACGGCAAGATCATGGAGGCGCGCGTGGTGGACCAGAAGAGCCTGCTGCTGACGGCATTGGACGCCGGTGAAAGCACGGTCCATGTCTGGCGCAAGGACGGCCAGGTCAGCAGCCTCAAGGCGCGCGTCAACGTGGTCGATCTGGACCGCATCGAAGGCGAGATATCGATGCTGACGGCCGGCATCACCGGTGTGAGCGTCTCCCGCGTGGGCGAGAAGATCATTCTTGATGGCGCCAACCTTGACCCGGCGGCAGTCTCGCGGCTGCGGGAGATTGCGCGCATGTACGGCCCGGCCGTGGTGTCCTTCGCCACTTCCGAGCGCCTGCGCGTGGACCGCATGATCGAGATGGATGTGCGCATCGTGGAGTTCTCGCGCTCGGCGCTGGACGACCTGGGGATGAAGTGGGACACCACCGGTGGTGGCTTCAACTTTGGCCTGTTCTCCGATATCGCCTCCAACGGCGGCTACCGCATCCTGCCGGAGAACTCGCCCTTTCTGAACATGGACAGCGGCTACGGCCAGGGCTTTTTGGACCAGCGCCGGCGCAAGGCGCGCTACTACTTTGGCCTGAGCACGGCGCTGACCTCGGCCATCAACTTGCAGGTGCAGCGTGGCAATGCGATGCTGCTGGCCTCGCCCAAGCTCACCACCCGCAGCGGCGGCGAAGCGCGCTTCCTCTCGGGCGGTGAAATTCCCTTGCCCGCGATGAGCGCGCTGGGCACCGGCTCGGTCAACTACAAGCCCTATGGCCTGCGCCTGCATGTCAAGCCGATGGCCGATGGCGCGGGCAACATCTCCGGCTCGATCCTGGCCGAGGTCAGCAACATCGACCAGTCGGTCTCGGTCGATGGCATCCCGGGGCTGCTGACGCGCCGCACCGAGAGCGAGTTCAATGTCGATGACGGCGACACCATCATCCTCTCGGGCCTGCTCAGCCGCCAGTCCTCGCGCGCCACCGATGGCCTGCCGGGCCTGCGCAATGTGCCGGTACTGGGCTGGGCCTTCAAGAACAACAACGACAGCGACACCCAGATCGAGACCGTGGTGTTCATCACCCCGCGTGTGGTGACCGCCCGCGATTCGCGCCCCCGCCTGGAGCGCACGCAGCAGATTGAAGAGCAGATCTCCAACGGCTTTACCGACCTGACCGAAGACCTCTACCGCAACTCCAAAAAGGCCGAGCCGCCGATGCCCGAGCGCGGTCTGGACCCCGAGAGCTATTCGCACAACTGATGGCTGCGGCCGCTGATCCTGGAGAAGACCGTGCATAAGTTACTAGTCAATTCGCCCCGCCAGAAGGCGCAGGAGTTCGAGCTCGGCGCCGAGACTTTCACCATCGGCAAATCCAGCGACCGCTCCTTGCACCTGACCGGCTGGAACGTGGCCCGCGACCATGCGGTGGTGATGCTGCATGACGGCGATGTCTTCATCGAAGACCGGGGCAGCCTGTTTGGCACCTGGGTCAACAACGAGCGCGTGACCCGCTATGGCCCCTGCCGAGGGGGTGAGGAAGTGGTGGTCGGTGGGCACTCGATCATCGTGGTGCTCGACGACAAGCTGGGCGGACAGCGCGAAGAAGCGCAGAGCCCGGGCCAGACTTCCCAGCCATTACTGGAGCACCAGCGCCCCACGCGCAACGAGCCCCGTCCCGAAGACCCCATGCTGCAGTGGCGCCGCCTGCTGCACCGCCAGTTGCTCGAGCAATTGGAAGCGCGCCGCATCGACACCATCAAAATGAAGGACGATGAGCTGCGCTCCAATGTGCGCGCACTGATTGCCGAAATCATCCGCGACACGCCCAACCTGCCCGAGACCATTGACCGCGCCGAGCTGAGCCAGCAGCTGCTCGACGAAGCCATTGGCCTGGGTCCGCTGGAAGTGCTGCTGCAGGACGATTCGGTGACCGAAGTGATGGTCAACCGTTTTGACGAGATCTGGATCGAGCGGCGCGGGCGCCTGGAGCGCACCGACGTGTCCTTTACCAGCGATCTGGCGGTCAATGGCGCGATCGAGCGCATCGTGACGCCGCTGGGCCGGCGTATCGATGAGAGCTCGCCGATGGTCGATGCACGCCTCAAAGACGGCTCGCGGGTGAACGCCATCATCCCGCCGCTGGCGATTCGCGGCCCCAGTATCACCATCCGTAAGTTTCCCAAGAAGCGCATGGGCGCCGAGGGCATGGTGCAGTACCAGTCGATCTCGCAGGCCATGGTCGATTTTCTGCAGCTGGCCGTCGAGAACAAGCTCAACATCGTGGTCTCGGGCGGTACCGGCACCGGCAAGACCACCTTGCTGAACATGATGTCCAACTTCATCCCCAACGACGAGCGCATCCTGACGGTGGAGGATGCCGCCGAACTCTCGCTGAACCAGCCCAACCTGGTGTCGCTGGAAGCGCGCCCGGCCAACGTCGAAGGCAAGGGCGCCGTTTCGATCCGCGACCTGGTCAAGAACTCGCTGCGGATGCGCCCGGACCGCATTGTCGTTGGTGAGTGCCGAAGCGGCGAAGCGCTGGACATGCTGCAGGCGATGAACACCGGCCACGATGGCTCGCTCACCACCTTGCACGCGAACTCGCCGCGCGATGCGGCTGCCCGTATGGAGGTGCTGGTGACCATGGCGGGCATGAACATCCCCGTCACCGCGATCCGCGAGCAGATTGCCTCGGCCATCCACCTGATGGTGCAGCTCACCCGCTTTCCCTGCGGCAGCCGCAAGATCACCCAGATCACCGAGGTGCTCAACTGCACCGATGGCGTGATCCAGATGCAGGATATTTTTGTGTTCCGCAAGACCGGGCTGGATGCCGAGTTCCGCACCCAGGGCCGCTTTGAGGCAACCGGGGTGATCCCGGACTTTGTTGCCAAGCTGGTCGAGCACGGCGTGCCGGTGAACATGGAGGAATTGTTCTTCCAGGGAGAGCCGGCATGAAGAACTGGCAGTTCCTCGGCTTTTTGCTGGCCGCCGCCGGCTTTGTGGTGCTCTCGGGCTGGCTGGTCTACAGCCGCATGGGCGAGTGGCGCGACAAGTCCAATGTCTACCTGCGCGGCCGTGGCCTCCGGATTCTGGGCATCTCGGAGTTCCATGCGCAAAAGGCGCTGACCCTGGCGACCGGCCATGTGGCCATGGTGGTCGTGGCCGGCATCATCACCTACCTGATTGCGCGCAACTGGTTGCTGGTGGTGGTGGTCTGCGGCGCTGTTTACTTTCTGCCAGCGCGCTGGTTTGCCTGGCAGCGCAAGAAGCGGCGCGAGCGCATCGAGGCCGAGCTGCCCGATGCCTTGCTCTTCATTGCCAGCGCATTGCGCGCGGGCAGTGCGCTGTCGGTGGCGTTGCAGATTCTGGTGCGTGACCAAAAAGGCCCGCTGGGCGATGAGTTCGCGATCGTGCTCAAGGAGCAGCGCATTGGCCTGTCCTTTGACGACGCGGTGCAGAACATGGCGCGGCGCATCCAGATTCCGGACTTCATGCTGGTGGTAGTGGCCTTGCGGGTGGCCAAGGAAGTGGGCGGCAACCTGTCCGAGCCGCTGCAGCTGCTGGCCGAGACCCTGCGCAAGAAAGCGATGCTGGAAGGGCGCATCAAGGCGCTCACGGCCCAGGGCCGCATCCAGGGCCTGGTGATGACCATGTTCCCGGTCGTGCTGGGCGGCATTCTGTACCTGATGCAGCCGACCATGCACCTGCTGTTTGTCACGCCCATCGGCTGGGGGGTGCTGGCCGTGATGGTTGTGATGCTCACCTTGGGCTATATGTCCATCAAGAAAATTGTCGCCATCGACATCTGAGCCATGAAAAACGCCATTCTGCTTGCCGCCATCTTTCTGTCCGCTGTGATGGCCGGCATCATCTTGCTGTACTTCGTCGCCATTGTGCGCAAGGCCCGGCCATCGGTGCGCGAGCACATGGATCCGCTGCCCTGGGGCATTCGCCTCATCTGGCCGGCGGTCAATGTGCTGCAGTTCCATGTCTCGGAGATTGCGCCCACCTCCAGCCTGCTGCGCTGGAAGCGCAAGCTGCAGTTGGCTGGCCTGGAGTACGTGCTCAAGGCCGAGGAGATCATCGCCGTGCGCGTGATCGCGATGGCCGTGGTGGCGCTGGCCTTCACGGGCGCTGCGATGGCGCTGAAGATCGATGGCCAGTGGGTGCGGCTGGCCTGCCTGGCAGGCCTGCTGCTGGGCTGGATGCTGCCGGCGATCTGGGTCAATGACCGCAAGAAGCGCCGCGACAAGGAAGTGCTGCGCACCTTGCCCGGCTACCTCGACCTGATCACCCTGTGCTGCCAGGCGGGTCTGGGTTTGACGGCGGCGATCTCGCAGGCGGTGCAAAAGGGCCCGCGTGGCGCAATGCACGAAGAGCTCGAACGCCTGCTGCGCGAGATGCGCACCGGCATGAGCCGGATGGATGCCTTCAACGCCATGGCCGAGCGCATGGACAACAAGCATGTGCGCGGCCTGGTCTCCAACCTGACCCAGGCCGAGTCGCTGGGTGCCAGCGTCACCGATACCCTGGTCGCCATCTCCGAGCAGCGCCGTACCGAGCGCTTCCAGCATGCCGAGAAGCTGGCGATGGAAGCGCCCGTGAAAATGCTCGGCCCGCTGGTGATCTTTATCTTTCCGGTCACCTTCATGGTGATCTTTTTTCCACTCGCGGTGCAGATGTACCAGACCTTGAAATGAAGGGGCCAGGCATGCCCGCACTCAAAGTACAGCTGGCCCGGCGCTTTTCCGAGCGCGCCTTTGGCCTCATTTTTCGCCCGCCACCGGCCAGCGGCGAGGCGCTGGCGTTTGATCGCTGCGCGGCCGTGCACACCTGCTTCATGCGCTATGCGATCGATGTGGTGTTTGTCGATGCGCAGCAGCAGGTGCTGCGCATCAGTGCGGGCCTTGCGCCTTGGCGCATGGCCTGGTGCCGGGGTGCCAAGCGCGTGCTGGAGCTGCGCAGTGGCGAGGCCGCGCGCCTGGGCCTGGCGCCGGGCCAGCGGCTGCAACTGTGTTGAAGGAGCTTTGCCATGTTCTTGAAGAAAACCAAGCCAGCGCGGCAAAGCGGGGTGTCGATGACCGAGACCTTGATCGCGCTGCCGGTGGTGCTGGTGTTCACGCTGTCGCTGATCCAGTTTGCGCTGATCTACCGCGCAAGGCTCACCTTGCAGTACGCCGCCAATGAGGCCGCGCGCGTGGGCTCGCTCAACAATGCGCTGCCGCTGCCCTATGACCTGCGCATTCCGCTGGCCAAGAAGGGCATGCTGGCCGATGTGAGCCTGGGCAATGTCAAATCGGCGCTCACCAAGGGCAGCGTCTGGCAAGGCTTTGTGCGCGGCATGATGCCGCTTTATGTGTCCGAGTCCAGCGTCTCTGGCCTGCTCAAGGGCTGGGTCAACACCAACACCGACCTGATCCAGGGCAGCTGTATCGAGTACGTCAACCCCACGCAGAACACCTTTTTGGACTGGGCCATGGTGGAGAACTATGGCGAGTCGCGCGGCATCGTGCGCATCCCCAACGACAGCCTGCGCTACCGCAAGCCGCTGCCCTATGAGCGCGATGCCCGCACGGGGGCCACCGACACCTACAACGGCGATACGCCGAACCTGGAAGACACGCGGCTGCGCGGTGCGGTCTCCAACAAGACCTTGGGCGAGACCAATATCCTGCACCTGCGCGTGCACTATGGCTACAAGCTCAGCGTGCCGATTGCCGGGCCCATCATCATCAAGGCCATGCAGGGCTACCGCTATGTCTCCAAGCACATCGGCTCGGTGCTGACCACCGGCGACGATGTGCTCAGTGCAGAAGCCACTGACCTCTCGGCCATCGATGCCTTCTTTCTGGCAAGCGACCGCTTTCCGCTGACGCAGGAGGCCTCGGTGGGCATGCAGTCCTCGCTGTACTGGCATCCGTTCTATGCCTTTGGGCCGGCGCGCGATACCTCGGACCTCAATGCCAGCTTCAAATGGGACGTGGCCGACGGCAACAGTGGGCTGGGCGACTACGCCACCCTGGTGCCGGATCTGGTCGGCAATATCCGCAACGGAGCGCAGTGGGTGACCGCCCATGTCGGCAATGCGGCCATGGATGGCCTCAAGGACGTGGTGGGGCTGCGCAATGCTTTTTGCCCGGCGATCTGGGCCAATCCGATGGGGGTGGAGAATGTGCCCAATCCATTCGATGCGGCGCCTTGATAGGTGGCTGGCTGCTGCGGCCGCGCTGCTGCTGGCCGCCGCGCTGACCGCCGCCCCGGCCTGGGCGCAGACGGTGTGCAAGAGCGAGGGCGTTGAATACATTCTGGGCGGTGCCGCTGCGAGCGGACCCGGCTGCAAGGCCGCATCC